>NZ_PIJF01000046.1:0-24542 GCF_002809985.1 Geobacillus sp. WSUCF-018B | reverse complement strand
GATTCTCCTTTCGAATGGCAGGTCGCACTTTCATTCTACAGGAGATCCGCCAGCAAGGGCTATTTTTATGCTTGCTCAAGTTTATCTAGCACCACGGGTAATTCACCATAAAAATGTTATGTAAATGCATACAAAAAAAGAGGCGCCCTCAACTGAAGTTGTCCTCAATCGCCTTGCGAATGAGCGCCGCACACCGGTCCAGCTCCGCTTTCAGTTGGCGTTTGTACAATTTCGCCTTTTCCTGCCCCCCTTCCGCGAAGCGGTAGTACACAACTTCTTGGTACTTCATGCCTTCTTTTTTCTGCTTGACTTGCTTTAAAATGCCGTCTTCAATCAAATCGTGGAGCGCTTTGTACACTTCGGAATGGTTCGGCCGGTAGCCGAACGGTTTAAACTCTTGGCGCAGCACATCAAGCAGCTTCAGTCCATACAACCGTTCTTGTTCCGTTAACGTGATTAAATACAGTTTTAAAAACGCACGTTGTTTTAACAGAAAACCGCTGGGCGTCCGTTTCTCCCCCATCGAGACATCCTCCTCCTTTCTTTCCGTTTCATTTCGCCGCTTCCAAAGCGGATTCCTGCTAGGGTCCGCTTTCTTTTCATTGGATCATGCAGGGAAGGAGCCATCCTTCCCTGTGCGTTCAATAAAAGACGATGGTTTTGTTGCCATGGATGATGACCCGGTCTTCCAAATGCCATTTGAGCGCCCGGGCGAGCACGGTTTTTTCGATCAGGCGGCCGATCCGCTTTAAATCGTCGGGATGGTGGCGATGGTCAACGCGGGCGACGTCTTGCTCGATGATCGGCCCTTCATCCAAATCGTCTGTGACGTAATGGGACGTGGCGCCGATCAGTTTCACTCCGCGCTCATACGCCCGCTCGTATGGCCTGGCGCCGATAAACGCCGGCAGGAACGAGTGGTGGATGTTGATGATCCGCCCCGGAAATTCGGCGACAAACGCCGGCGATAAAATTTGCATGTACCGGGCGAGCACAATCGTGTCGATGCGATAGTCATGAAGCAGGCGGATTTGCCTCGCCTCGGCGTCCGCCTTCGTTTCGCTCGTCACGGGAATGTGCACATACGGGATGCCAAACGGCTCGACCGCATCGCGCAAATCCGGATGGTTGCTGACAACAAGAGCGATATCGGCGATCAGTTCGCCTGCCTGCCATTGCCAAAGAAGTTCAAGCAAGCAGTGCTCCGCTTTTGAGACAAAAATGGCGATCCGCCGAATGTCGTTATGGAGGCGAAGATGCCAATCCATGCCAAACTCAGCGGCGATCGGGGCAAAGGCCGCTTCGATCTGGTCTTTTCGTTCCGCGATGTTCGGGCAGTCAAACTCCAAACGGAGGAAGAACGTACCCCCTTTCGGATCGGTCGAGTATTGGCTCGATTCGACGATATTGGCGCCTTGCTCATACAAGAAGGACGTGACCGCGGCGACAATGCCTGGACGATCCGGACAGGAAATGAGCAGGCGGGCGCGATCTTCATAGCCTTGCAAAAATGATTGCCAGCGATGTTGGCGAAACGTCGTCATGTTGTTCTCTCCCTTTTCTTTCCGTCGTTTGGTTTTCATCATACAAAAAAATCATCCGCTTGCCAACTGCACGGTCCATCTTTTTTGCAAGAAAAGCCGCCTTTGCCCCTGCGGCGGAAGGGGCGATATTCAAAAGAACATCTCCCCTCGAGTAAAATGGCAGTGAAAAAGGGTGTCTCGTTATGTAGGAGACACCCTTTGGCCTGCCCGTGATCAGTCTTTCGTCAAATCGCCGGCCGGGCCGAAAAATTCGTAATGGATGCGTTCTTCCGGCACGCCCCACTCTGCTAAGGCGCGGTAGACCGTTTTCATAAATGGCACCGGGCCGCAGAAATAAAAGTCAGCGTCGCGAGTCGGAATGACCGTTTTCATCCAAGCAAGGTCGATCCGTCCTTCTTTGCCGAAATGCGGATGACGGCGGTCGTCTTCAGACGGCGATTCGTAACAGAGATGGTAGGCAAACGATGGGCGTTTGGCCAATGCCCGCAACTCTTCGTCAAAGGCTTGCACGCGGCCGTTTAGGGCAGCTTGAAGAAACGTCACCGGACGATTCGGCTGACGGATGGCCAATGTATTCGCCATGCTTAAAAGCGGAGTGACCCCAACGCCGCCGCTGATCAGCACAACCGGCGTTTCGTGTGTCAAGTCGAGCGTAAAGTCGCCGGCTGGAGCGCTTAACTCGACGACATCGCCTTCGTGAATGTGGTCATGCAAATAGTTCGACACGATGCCGGCCGGTTTTTCCGCTGTTGCTGCTTCCCGTTTGACACTGATGCGGTAATACCCTTTGCCGGGGGCGTCCGATAAGCTGTATTGGCGAATGTGCGTATACGTTTCACCAGGGATGTCCAGTTTTACGCTCACGTATTGACCTGGTAAATAGTCGCTGATGGCGTCGCCGTCTTCCGGCTCGAAATAAAACGACGTGATGATGTCGCTTTCCTTCACCTTTTTTGTGACGACAAAGCGGCGGAAACCGCGCCAGCCGCCGTGTTTGGCCGCTGCTTCCTCGTAGAGTTCCTTCTCGACTTGAATGAAAACAGCGGCAATGGCTTCGTATGCTTCCGCCCACGCGGCAATGACTTCATCCGTGGCGGCGTCGCCAAGCACGTCTTTGATCGCGAGCAACAAATGTTTTCCGACGATCGGATATTGTTCCGGCTGGATGCCTAAGCTCCGGTGTTTATGGCCGATTTGCCGCACGACCGGCAAAATGGCGTCCAATTGATCGATATAGCGCGCTGCCGCGTACACGGCTGCCGCCAAGGCGCGTTGCTGCCGCCCTTGTTTTTGGTTGGCATGGTTAAACACATTCAGCAGCTCCGGATGATTGGAAAACATGAGTTCATAAAACCGTTTCGTAATCTGTTCCCCGTGCTTCTCTAATACCGGCACGGTCGATTTGACGATTTCGATCGTTTTCGGATGTAAAGTTGTGATCGTAGTCATTGTTCCATCCCCTCACAAAACATGTATTTCAAATACATCTTTTATTCAAACATGGACGGCAACAAAAAGCAATATTTCAAATACATCTTTAACAAATTGTTCACAATTCCCCGTGCGAAGCGGGTATGGTACAATAAAATTCGATCATGTTGCATAAAAGGTTGTGGACGAAGATGCAGTTAACCAACTACACGGAATACGCGTTGCGCGTCCTCTTGTTTTTAGGGACGCTTGAGGAAGGAGAAAAAACGAACATTAAGGAAATTTCCACTGCGTTTTCGCTGTCTGAGCATCATTTAAGCAAAATTGTCCATGAGCTCGGCAAGCTTGGCTACATCGAAACGATCCGCGGACGCAACGGCGGGATTCGCCTGGCGAAACGGCCGGAGGAGATTGTCATCGGTGCGGTCGTTCGCGAGACGGAAGACAATTTGTCGCTTGTGGAGTGCTTCGCCGCTCACGGTAATGAATGCGTGCTGACGCCTTCATGCCGGCTCCGTTTTGCGCTTCGCGAGGCGTTAGAAGCGTTTTTGCGTGTGCTCGATGCGTATACGCTCGCTGATTTGCTTGAAAACCGTACGTCGCTTCGTGCTTTGCTTGGGGAGCGGCGCAATCGATAAACACTCTCCGTCCGAATGGCGGGGAGTGTTATTTTGTCTGTTGACAGGCACACTATAAGCAAGCATCGCCGCATGAAGGGAGACGGAACGATGGAATCATACGATGTCGTGGTCGTCGCCCGCCGTCTCAGTTTATGATGGAAACGAAAGGAGGAGGAAAAGATGCGAAAACGATGGATGATGCCGCTTGCCGCCATTTGCGCGTTAGCGGTCAGCCTTTGTGCCGGCTGCGGCGGCCAAGACGAGGAGCGGCCGGAAAAACGCAACCAGTCGTCGAACATGGGCGGCGGGATGAACACGTCCGGCACCGGCCGGCAAACCCCTTTGTTTGCCACCGCGAGCATAATATATTAAGATTAGAAAGGTGTGAGAAAAAACTGCAAAACCAAAGGAGGTAACAATGAAACAGCAAGGAAACGCTTTACCCCCTTACTTGCATATGGACAACGGAGAGCTTTGGCTCACCGAAGATGACCGCGACAATTTGAAAATTAGCTACCGGATCAAAGAGGTGATCTTTGCCGAGCCATCCGAGTATCAGCATGTCATGATTTTGGATTCGTATGATTTTGGCCGCATGCTCGTACTGGACGGCGTCGTGCAAACGACCTCGATTGACGGCCATATTTATAATGAGATGATTTCGCACGTGCCGCTTCAGTTTCATCCGGAAGCCAAACGGGCGCTGATCATCGGCGGGGGAGACTGCGGGGCAGCCAGAGAAACGGCTAAGTATGCCCGCCTCGAGGCGATCGAGATGGTGGAAATTGATGAGAAGGTCGTCCGGGCGTGCAAAGAACATTTGCCGGCCGTCTCCGGCAATTTGTCCGACCCGCGCGTCCACTTCATTTATGGCGACGGTGTCGCCTTTGTGCGCGGAAAGGAACGCGAGTACGACGTCATCATGATCGACTCCTCCGACCCGGTCGGCCCGGCTGAGGCGCTGTTTTCACCGGAGTTTTATGCCAACGTGCACCGGGCATTAAAAGAGGACGGGCTCATGGTGTGCCAAAGCCAGTCGCCCATTTTCCATCTCGATATTTTGAAGCGGACATACCGCAACATTCGCGAATTGTTCCCGCATGTGCTCGTGTACACGGCGGTTGTGCCGACGTACCCGGGCGGATTGTGGAGCTTTACAATCGGCTCGAAACGGCCGCTTGAGCTGCCGAAGCAAACAGCGATTCCCGAAGATACAAAATACGTCAATGACGCCGTATTCCGCCAATGCTTCGCGTTGCCTTCCTTTTTGCGCGCTGCGCTGGAGGCAGAGAACGAAAACACGGGAAAATGACCGTTAAAAAACCGCTGTCCCTCGCATTTAGGGACAGCGGTTTCGATTTGTCTGGAAAACACACGTTGAATGTTCTTGAGTCAACCTGCATTGGTTGGCTGCTTAGGCGTCAGCTTTTGCGCGCGTTCGACTGCCGGCAAGCGCCCGCTTGGCGAGCCACGCGATCGTCAAGTCGTCAGCCGGCGGGTTATGGAGTCCGGCGCGCACGTCTCGGTAATAGCGCCCAAGCGGACTATCAGCATACAAACTTTGTCCCCCGACGATGCGCATCGCCCAATCGACAACCTCGAGCGCGGTATTCGTCGCAATGAACTTGGCGGTTGCCAATTCCTCTTTCATTTCATGACGTTTGTCAGGGTATCGATCCCATAAATCGGCGATGCTATACAGAAAATGACGGGCGTGAACGAGGCGCCACTCCATCTCGGCGATTTTCCGCTGCACCTCCGGCGTCGAGGCGATCGGCTGCGACAACGTGTTCGGTTGGTACGTTTGGGCAAAGCGGAGCGCCTCATTGCGGGCGGCGATGGCGATCCCTAAGTAGCATGCCGGAACATGCAAAAGCCATCCTTGTGCCGGTGCTGCACCGACCGGTTTCTCCAGCATCTCCACGAGCGCTTCCGGTTCAACCTCGACGCCATCAAGGATGAGGTCATCGCTGCGCGTCGCCTTCATGCCGAGCGTGTGCCATGTCGGCTCAATGCGAAGCCCCGGGGTTTTCATCGGGACAAGAAATTCGCCGACCTCGCCGCTGCTGTCAATCGTGGCGGAAATTAGCACGTAATCGAGTGCCGGCGCCAATGACGCAAACGCTTTTCGCCCATGAAGCACCCAGCGGCCGTTGCGGAAACAAGCGGTTGTTGTTGGTTTTCCCCCGCGCGCCGGGCTGCCGGTTGCCCGTTCAGAATGGGCGCTGTTTATCAACACATGGCGTTCCGTGATCTCGCTGGCCAGGCGGATGAGCACCGCTTCCGGCCAGCGGCGCAGCAAATACAGGCGCATGACAATGCTTAAATGCCAACCGAGTGACAAGGCGGTGGCGCCGTCGCCTTGGGCCAGCGTCTCTT
Source organism: Geobacillus sp. WSUCF-018B (assembly GCF_002809985.1). Lineage (NCBI taxonomy): Bacteria > Bacillati > Bacillota > Bacilli > Caryophanales > Anoxybacillaceae > Geobacillus > Geobacillus sp. WSUCF-018B. Next base: position 18,568 of record NZ_PIJF01000046.1, on the reverse strand, counting down.
GCACGAGCACGAGCTCGTACAGCGAGGCCCCGCCGCCTCCGTATTCGGCCGGGACGGTCAACGACAGAAATCCGGCTTCTTTTAACAGAGCGAAGTTGGCAAACGGAAACTCGGCCCGCTCATCATAATGCGCCGCGCGGGCGGCAAACTGTTCGGCGAGGCGCCATGCCCGGCGGTGAAGCTCTTCTTCCCGTTCGGTCCGCACAAGCAGATGGTACAATTCGTTCATCGTTCTCCCCTTCTTTTTTCCAGGATGCCTCTATTGTACCGGTTTTGCATTGATGAGGAAATGAAAATGCATTACAACAGAAAGAAATGGCGGACATACCGGTCATCGTGGCGATGGACAAACTCGTTTTTCGCCGCATCGTATACATACTCCTCTTGCCAGCGGGCGCCATGGCGGGCGATTTGGCGGACGGCATGAAGGATCGTATACACTTCTTCATTCGTCATCGTCGGATGAAGCGACACGCGCACCCAGCCCGGTTTTGCCAACAAGTTGCCGCTTTTGACTTCGTTGAGCAAGGCGGCGGACTGCTCTTGATCGATGCCAAGCAAATAATGGCCGTACGGCCCGGCGCATGAACAACCGCCGCGCGCTTGGATGCCGAAACGATCATTGAGCAACTTGACGATGATGTTGTAGTGCAGCCCGTCGATGACAAACGAAATGATGCCAAGCCGGTCATCCCGATGCCCTTCCAGCACCCGGACGCCGGGAATGTCTTTTAACGCCGGCAATAGGAGCGATACGAGCTCCTGTTCGCGGGCGCGCATTCGTTTTATGTTCATTTGCTCTTTCAGCTGGATGGCGAGCGCTGCTTTGATCGTTTGCCAAAACGGCGGCGTTCCCCCGTCTTCCCGCTCTTCGATTGCCTCTACGTATTCGTAATGCCCCCACGGGTCGGTCCAATACACCGTTCCGCCTCCTGGATGGTCAGGCGCCTTTTGGTCATACAGCCGGCTGTCAAAGAGAAGCACTCCTGCGCTTCCCGGTCCGCCAAGAAATTTGTGCGGCGAAAAATAAATGGCATCCAGCTGTTCCATCGGGTCATCCGGGTGCATATCGATGCGCACATACGGGGCGGAAGCGGCAAAGTCGACGAAGCAAAGCCCGCCATATTCATGCATCAGTTTCGCCAAGGCATGATACGGCGTTTCGATCCCAGTTACGTTCGAGCAGGCGGTGAATGCGCCGATCTTTTGCGGCCGATCGCGGTAGCGCTCGAGCAGCTCGCGCAAATGGTCAAGATCGACATCCCCGTTTTGGGTCGGCCGAATCGTCACGACTTCAGCGATCGTTTCCGCCCACGGCAGCAGATTCGTGTGGTGTTCCATATGGGTGACGAACACGACCGGGCGCTCGTCATCCGCCAGCACCAAGCGCCGTTTCCACCGCTCCGGCACGCGCAAGCCAAGCAGGCGCTGCAGCTTGTTGACAGCCCCGGTTGCCCCCGCCCCTTGCATGATCAAAACATCGCTTTTTTTGGCATGGACGTGTTGTTTGATGAGTTCTTTCGCATAGCGATACGCAAGCGTCATTTTCGTCCCGGTCACGTTCGACTCAGTATGGGTGTTGCCGACGAACGGGCCGAGTTCACGGGCCATTTTCTCCTCAATCGGGCGATACAGCCGTCCGCTTGCCGTCCAGTCGGCGTAAAGAAGCCGCTGCTCGCCAAACGGGGTGGAAAACGGATGAAAGCGGCCGATCGTTCCGTCGCGAAACGGCTGAAAATACGTCTCGAGCTCACCGCGGCACGTATACGTCGCATGGCCAATCGTCGCCCGAATCATCATCACTGCTCCCCCTTTCCGCAATCAGCCTATTCTCAATACAGAGTATGTATCCTTTTGACGATTGGTCCAGAAAAAACAACAATCCGCCGGGTGGGCGGATCGTTCAAACAATCTAAAGAGGATTATACATTTTTGGGCGGGTTGCACGGCGCGGCTTGTTCAGTGGAAACAAGGTACTCCGCCAGCCGCGCCCGCAGCTCGTCCGGGAGCGGTTCGCTTGTTTGGGTATGGAAGTTAAAATGGACGACGACCGCCTCTCCGAGGGCAATGAGCGTACCTGTTTCCTCCTCGACGATGCGATGGATGCATTGAAAGCTTTTGTTGCCAATGCGGGAGACATTCGTTTCCACCCGCAACCGCCGCCCGAAAAACGCTTGGCGAATAAAGTCGCACTTCGTAGACGCCAAAACAAAGTGCCATTCGTCCGTCCGTCCGCCGTAGCTCAGCTCATCGAACAAACGGGTGCGCGCTTCTTCCAAATAAATAAAATAGCTGATGTTGCTTAAATGTCCGAGCGCGTCTGTTTCACAAAAACGCGGATTGACCGTAATCGTGTGCGTTTTCATTCGTGTTCCCTCTCCCCTTTTTGACGGCAGACACAGCAGTGTGTCTGCCAACTAGTCAGTATGTTGTTTTTATCATAGCTTGATTCGCTTATGGATGCAACTGTTTTTTGATATTTGATGATTTAGAACATAGTTTAGATAGAGGTGGGGAGCAGGGAGAGCGAAGCGTTCGCTTCTCCTCACCCGGCCCAAAGCGGAAGCAGCACGTACCCGGCAAGCGACAGCCCGGCGCCAATCAAGGAAATGCGCAGTTTGTATTTCGCATAGTTCATCAAGTCCATATCCATGATGGCGGCTGTCGTGATGGTCGTATCGCCAAGCGGCGAGGCAAACGCGCCGAACGTTCCGCTCGCAAACACCGCGCCGACCGTCATCTCAAGCGGCGCTCCAGTCGCGTGCGCGAGCGTGACGCCAAGCGGCATGAAAATGCCCCATGTCCCCCACGAGGACCCGATAAAATACGCCAAAAACGATCCGGCCAAAAACACTGCCGCGGGCACAAACGTCCCGGGAAGCCATGTCCCAAACGTCGAAGCCACGTAAGCGGTAAAGCCGAGCTCCCCCGCCACCGCGGAGACGGCCCAAACGAGAACGAGCATGCCGATCGGCGCCATCAACTCGTTGCCCCCCGCGAAAAAGTGGTAAATCAACTCCGACAGCGACTGCCTGCGCCATACATAAAACCCCATCGAGAGAAGAAGGGTCACAAACAGCGCCAACAGCATCGCCCATGTTGCATCCGCTTGCGAAAACGCTTCTAGCCAGCCGTGCGCCCCGCGCCGCCGACCATCATAGGCAAAAAAAGCGAACGTCAGCCCGAGCAGCAACGCCAGCGGGACAAAAAGGTGAAGCGGCTCTCCTGTGACAAGGGACAATTCTTTGCGCAGCCCGAGGCCGTGCAGTTCGTTTGTTTTCTCCTCTCCTTTTTTCGCCCGCGTCTTGCCGATGCGGATGTTCAGCATCGTCGTCAGCAGCCCGATTATCAGCGCGATAATGGCAAACAGATTGTACGGCAAGCTGCGCAAAAAAACGCCATACGCCGGTTCATGAATATCGTTTTGCGCCAGCGCCGCCGCTACAACAGACGTCATAAAGCCGACAAACGCCGTTGCCGCCGGCAGAAGCACGATGATCGGTTCAGTGGACACATCGATGATGTACGCCATCCGGCGCCGGTCGATGCGAAACTGGCGAAGCACCGCCTTCATCACCGGACCGAGGAGCATAATGCGGAACATCGGCATAAAAAACGTCACCGGCACCGTCAACCAAACGAACAACAAAAGCCTGCGCTTCGTGCGGATGCGCCCAGAAAGCTTCTCGACAAACCCTTTGATCCCACCGGTGATTTGCATCATGCCGACAAGCGAGCCGAACAAGTACAAAAACGCCGCCACCTTCATGTGTTCAACATCGCTGAGCGAATGAACAATGGCGGACAGCGCCCGCTCGATGCCGCCGACAAGCGACCGCTCAAGGCAAAACGCCCCGACAAGCAGCCCGGCTATAAGACCGGGCAAAATTTCTTTCAGCCAAATGGCGAGCGGAATGATCAAAAGAAAAGGCAATAGCGACCACCATGTTCCTTCCACACCGGCATCCCCCTTTGCGATCTTGCTGTTAACAAGGATAGCCATAATGCTGTTTGTTTATGATTTTGTTGATTATTTAGAACATAGTTTTGTTTATTAAATGACCATCGGACGCCATAAAAAAACGCCGCGGCCCAAAGGCGCAGCGCCATGCGATTCGATTCGTGGCCCAAGCCGCCGCCGTCATTTCCGGCGGGCAAAGTCGACAAACCGGAACTTATCGAGCCGATGCCGCGATTCAGTGTATTGAAACAACGTCGCGTCGCTTAAATACACATAGTTTCTCACGACAACGACGCGGTCATCGCCATGCAAATCCAAACAACGACGATCTTCTTCCGTTGCTTCGTCGACCGACATTTCCTTTTTCGCAAAGCTGATCGGCAAATGCAACTTGGTTTCCAAATACTCGTAAATCGAATCCTCGCAAATGTCTTTCGTCAAGGATGGAACGTACTTTTTTAAGAAAAAATCTTTATCTAAAATGATCCGCTCCCCGCCGATTTCGCGGACGCGCACCACTTTCCAGACGTCGTCTTTGCTTGAGGCGCGCAACTGCTGCTTAAGCTCGCTGTCCGGCTTTATGAGGGCCAACTCATGGACGATCGTCCGCACCGGTTGCTTCATCGTCTGCGCCAGCTCTTTAAAGCTGACGAGCCCCGACACCGGGAAATCGTACTTGCCAACATCAAGGACGATCGACCCTTTGCCTTTCATCTTTTGGATATAGCCGTGTTCAGACAACAAATTGAGCGCTTTGCGAATCGTCTCGCGCGATGTCCCGTAGCGGACGGCGAGTTCGTTTTCCGACGGCAGTTTGTCGTACGCCCGCCACTCCCCGCGGCGGATGCGGGAAACGAGATCATGATAAATGGCTAAATATTTGTTTTCATGCATGATCATCACCGTCTGTATTGTATCACGGACGGAGCAAAAGATAAACGACTGATTCGTACGGACGCAGGTCGATGCGGCGAAAATCGTCCGGTGAATCCGGATAGTTGGACAGCAGCCGCTCTCCCTTCCAACCGTCCATTTCCGCTTCTTTTGGCAGCACGAACGTCGTTTTGACCGGATAAAAGTTGTTGACGACAAGCAGCTTCTCCTTCTCCCCATGGCGCATGTAAGCGAAAATGTGCGGATCGTCCTCCAAAAGCAGTTCGTAGCGCCCAGTTGTGATGATGTCGTATTGCTTGCGCAGTGAAATTAACCGCTTATAATGGTAAAAAATTGAATCGGGATCGGCAAGCGCCTGTTTCACATTAATGCGCCGGTAATTGTCCGCGACGCGAATCCACGGCGTACCAGATGTGAAGCCGGCATGAGCGCTGTCATCCCATTGCATCGGTGTGCGCGAATTGTCGCGCGACTTCCGCTGCAAAATGTCCAACACCTCTTGCTCACTTTTGCCTTGTTCAAGCAAAATCCGGTACATATTGAGCGACTCGACGTCGCGGTAATCGCGGATATCGGTGAATTTCGGATCCGTCATGCCGATTTCTTCGCCTTGGTAAATGTATGGCGTCCCTTGCATCAGATGGATGGCCGTCGCTAGCATTTTCGCCGACTCTTTCCAATACGTCCCGTCATCGCCGTAGCGCGAGACGATGCGCGGTTGATCATGGTTGCACCAAAAGAGCGCATTCCATCCCCCGCCTTCGTGCATTCGCACTTGCCACTCCGACAAAATGCGTTTTAACGCGAGAAAATCAAACGGAGCGACGGCCCATTTTTCCCCATTCGGATAATCGACTTTCAAGTGATGGAAGTTAAACGTCATATTGAGCTCCCGGTTTTCCGGGTTTGTGTAACGGATGCAGTGGTCGATCGTCGTCGACGACATTTCCCCGACGGTCATCACATCGTATTTCGAGAATACTTCGCGGTTCATTTCTTGCAAAAATTCGTGGATGCGCGGCCCGTCCGTATAAAAGCGGCGCCCATCCCCCGGCGGAATCGATCCGTCATCGTCCGGAAAGCGCTGGTCTTTGGACAGCAAATTGATGACATCCAACCGGAAGCCATCCACGCCTTTTTTCAGCCAAAAATGCATCATGTCATAAATACGGCGGCGTAGCTCTTCGTTTTCCCAATTCAAATCGGCTTGCGTCACATCGAACAAATGCAAATAATATTGTCCGGTTTGTTCATCATACTCCCACGCCGAACCGCCGAATTTCGACTGCCAGTTGTTCGGGGCGCTGCCGTCCGGCTTCGGGTCGCGCCAAATGTAAAACTGGCGGTACGGGTTCGTTTTCGATGCGCTCGCCTGTTTGAACCATTCATGTTCGGTTGACGTGTGGTTGACGACCATATCCATGACGAGCTTCATCCCGCGCGCATGCACCTCATCGAGCAGGCGGTCAAAGTCAGCCATCGTCCCGTATGCATGATGGATGGCGAAATAATCGCTGATGTCATAGCCGTTGTCGCGCTGCGGCGACGCATAAATCGGCGTCAGCCAAATCACGTCAACGCCAAGTTCTTTCAAATAATCGAGCTTTTCGATGATTCCGGGTAAATCGCCGATGCCATCTCCGTTCGTATCCCGGAAGCTTTTCGGATAAATTTGATACACCACTGCTTTTTTCCACCATGGAGTTGTCGACATGTTGATTCACCTCGTCCATTCGCTTACACAATCCGTCAATCGCGGCGCGAAAAAGATAGAAAAAGATGGAGGATGAAAAACATACCATTGGCGTTGGCTTCCAATGGTATATGTCTGATTGATGATTTAGCACATTGTTTTTTTGTCTCAGTAAATCGATCGGTCAATGGGCAGCTTTGCGCACTTTGCCGAACAGAAAGGTGAGCACGAACGGCACGGCAATGGCAATCGCCATTCCGATAAAGAACGGCGTCCACTTTTGCGGTACGATCGACAAGAAACCCGGCAGGCCGCCGACACCGATTGACGGAGCGATGACTTTATTGAGCGTAATAAACATGCCGGCGATCGCCGCTCCGGTCATCGCTGCGATAAACGGGAAACGAAAGCGCAAGTTGACCCCGAACATCGCCGGTTCCGTGATGCCTAAATACGCGGAAACAGCCGACGTAAACGACAATCCGCGCAGCTTTTCGTCTTTGGCGACGAACATCATCGCTAATGCCGCAGAGCCCTGGGCGATGTTCGACATGACCAAAATCGGCCATAGGAACGTGCCGCCTGTGCTGGCGATCAGCTGCAAGTCAACCGGCAAGAACGTATGGTGCATCCCAGTGACGACAAGCGGCGCATAGAGCGCTCCGTACAACAAGCCGCCAATGGCTGGAACGTTGTCAAAAATCGCGACAAACAAATTCGTAATCGCGTTTCCGATCGCAAACGTGACTGGCCCGATGGCAATGAACGCCAAAAATCCTGTCACAAGCAGCGCAAGCGGCGCGACAAGCAACAGCTGAAACGCATCCGGAATGCGCTTGCGCAAAAACAGCTCAAGCTTCGCCAGCACGTAGGAAGCCACCAACACCGGCAGCACTTGCCCTTGGTAGCCGACTTTTTGCACTTCAAAGCCGAACAAGTTCCAAACCGGAATCTCTCCTTTTTCTTTCGCCGCTCCCCAGCCCCAAGCGTTGAGCAAATCCGGGTGGACGAGCATCAAGCCAAGGACAATCCCCAAGAGCGGGCTGCCGCCGAATTTCGTCACCGCCGACCAACCGATCAAGCCCGGCAGAAAGACGAATGCCGTATTGGCGATCAAGTTGATCATGTTCGCCAAATCGGCCCATTCTTTGTGCACCTCGACAAACGATTTCCCTTCGTAAAAAATGCCTGGGCCTGTCAAGACGTTGTTAATCCCCATTAACAAACCGGCCGTGACGATCGCCGGCAAAATCGGGATGAAAATGTCAGCCAGCGTCTTAATGGCGCGCTGCAGCGGATTGAGCTTCGCTTCGGCCGCATCCTTAATTTCCTGCTTTGTCGCCCGGCCGATGCCCGTCAGCTCGACAAGGTCGTTGTACACCTTGTCGACAAGTCCTTGGCCGATGACAACTTGGAACTGGCCATTGGCCGAAAACGAACCTTTGACGACATCGATGCGCTCGAGCGCCTCTTTATCGACTTTTCCTTCGTCCTTAAGCGCAAACCGAAGCCGGGTCACACAATGCGTGGCGGCAACGATGTTCTCCTTGCCGCCGATGGCTTCAACAATTTGCGCAGCTTCCTTTGTATAAGCCCCCATACGAAATTCCTCCCTTTCTTTCAACCCCCGATTGTGTTGAATCGCTTTCAGCAATCGGTTACAAAAAACTTGTATATACAACCTGACTTTATTCTATCCTGTATATACAAGTTCGTCAACGGTTTTTGGATCAAAAACGAGCAATTTCGACAAGAATTGTATATTTGTTTTCTAACTTTCACTTCTTTTGTTATGTTTTGTCAAACAGCAGGAAAATAAACGGCCGAGCGGGAAAATAAAACATAGCAATCATGAATGTAATCAAGAAAGGATGGACGATAACCATGAAAACATACACACTCCGCGAAGCAGCGAAAAAAATCGGGACGACCGCCCGCGACTTGAAACAGTGGGAAAAGCAATTCGCTCAATGGATCACCGTTCCCCGCACCAGCCAAGGGGCGCGCATTTATACCGACGAGCTGATCCATCGATTTCGTCAAATCCGTATGTTGCTCGAGGAAGGCCGCCATCCGCGCGAAATCGCGGATCTCATCACCCAGATGAACGGGCGGCCCGCCGATCCACCTGCTCCGGTGGAACCCGATGTGATGGAAGGGGAAATTATTGACGTGCCCCGTTTGTTGCGCCATGGGGCCCCGTACATAGCAGAACAGCTCGTCGCCCGCGTAAAAGACGAGCTCGTCGACGCCGTCAAGCGCGAGGCAGCCGACACCATCCAACAGGCGATGAGGGAGGTCAAAGGGCAGCTCGACCACCTCGGCGAGCAGACGAGCGCTGCGGCGGAAACCGTGCGCCGCTCCCTTCAAGACTACCAAGAAGCGTGGCAGCAAAAAACCGAGCAGCTGCACGAACATTTGGAAACGGTCGTCGCCTTTTGCCACGAAGAAAAAGCGAGGCAAGAACAGGAGCGAAAACAGCTCGAACAGCGCATTATCGAGCGGGAAAAAGCTTTCCGGGAACTGGTGCTTTCCTTTCGGCAAACAGCAGCCAACACCAACGCCGGCCGCTCCCGGACGAACAAATGGTGGAAGTTTTGGTAATTCCCGAATGGAAAGGCCGCAATCGAAAAAGGGGCTCCATGAAAAGGAGCGCCCTTTTTCGTTCCCTATTTTGTTGATCAATCTCCAACATGGGCTTGGCGGCAAACAAGCGTTGGTTTGAAAGCGCGGGGCTTTCGCCCGCGGTTTTCCGCCCTCAAACAACGCGCGCCGACCGGCAGGCACATCCGAACAGTCCGCCCTCATCCTTCTTCTCCTTTGCCAATCCCCTTCGCCGGTTCTTTCCAGACGTCCACCACTGCTCCCGCTTCATCCGTATCGATGACAAACGAGCCGGTGGCGTAGCGGTCCGACAAGCGAAGCGACGCAGTCTCCACCATCTCCGTCGCCCCTTTTTCCGTCCGCAGCCCGACCGTCCCCTCGCTCTCGCCGACCAAAACCGCTCCGGCCACGCAGTGCGGGTTTGATTTCACTTCGCGCACGATTCGCACACCCCGCTTGGCGCGCGAGGATGGCTCAAACTCGCCTAGCGCCATTTTTTTCACCGCCCCGCGCTGCGTCGCGACAACGAGAAAACCGCGGTCTTCAGGGCGAAGCGGGCAGGCGGCGGCGACAAAGTCTCCTTCTTTTAGTTGAATCCCTTTCACCCCGGCAGCGCGCACGCCGACCAGGCTGATTTCTTCTTCGGCAAACAAAAGTGCATAGCCATCATGCGTCGCCAGCCAAAGGAGGCCGCGGCCGTCCGTCGCATAGACGGCGGCGACCTCATCATCGTCTTTCACATGGACCGCAACAAGCGGGCGCGTGTAGCGCTGCACTTGGTATTGGGAAAGCTCGGTCCGTTTCACCATCCCTTGCCTCGTGACGAAGACGAGCTGTTCGTCCGTCTCAAACGAGGAAACAGGGACAGCGGCGATGAGCTCATCGTCGCGTTCCAGCGGAATCAAGCTTGAAATATGCTGGCCGACCTCTTTCCAGCGGATGTCCGGCAGCGTATGAACCGGGCAATACAAATAATAGCCGCGGCGGGTGAACAGCAAGAGCACATCGGTCGTATTCATCTCGAGCTGGGCGAGCAGACGGTCGGTCTCCTTCATGCCGATGTCCTGACCGTTCGATGCGCTGTACGAACGGTAGCTCGTTCGTTTCACGTATCCTTCCTTTGTCACGGTCACGATCACATCTTCAGCCGGAATGAGCGCTTCAACGTTCACTTTCAGCTCTTCGATCTCCTCTTCAATCGCCGTCCGCCGCTCGTCAGCATATTGCTTTTTCATGGCCTTCAATTCTTTTTTAATGACCGACAACAGCTTGTTCTCATCGGCCAACACCGCGCTCAGCTCGGCGATCGTTTTGTCGAGCTCTTCCGCTTCCTGCCGAAGCGCGGCGATATCGGTGTTTGTCAGCCGGTAAAGCTGAAGCGTCACGATCGCTTCCGCTTGCGCCTCGGTGAACCCGTAGCCCGCCATCAGCCGATCTTTCGCATCGCGCTTGTCACTCGACGCCCGAATCGTCGCGATCACCTCATCCAAAATCGAGAGCGCTTTGATCAACCCGTCGACAATATGCTTCCGCTCGTTCGCTTTTTTGAGCTCAAAATGCGAACGGTTCGTGACGACGTCCTTCCGGTGGGCGATGTAGGCATCCAACAGCTCCGGCAAGCTCATCAGCTTCGGCCGGCGTTCATGGATCGCCACCATGTTGAAGCTGTATGGCACTTGCAAATCGGTGTTTTTGTATAAATAGTTAAGGATCGCCTCGGCATCGGCGTCTTTTTTCAGCTCGATGACGATCGACAGCCCGTTCCGGTCCGTTTCATCGCGGACGTCAGCAATGCCGTCGAGCTTTTTGTCCAAACGAAGCTCGTCAATTTTTTTCACCAAATTCGCCTTGTTCACTTCATACGGCAACTCCGTGATGACAATCTGCTTTTTCCCGCCTCTCGCCTGCTCGATGGCGGCTTTGGCGCGGATGATGATTTTCCCGCGGCCGGTCTCATACGCCTTGCGGATGCCGTCTTTCCCCTGGATGATGCCGCCGGTCGGAAAATCAGGGCCGGGAAGGACGGTCATCAGCTCGTCAACCGTGCAATCCGGCCGGTCAATCCGCATCAGGACAGCATCGATCACCTCGCCGAGCGCATGCGGCGGAATGTCGGTCGCATAGCCGGCCGAAATCCCGGTCGAGCCATTCACCAACAAGTTCGGAAACATCGCCGGCAAGACGGTCGGCTCCTCCGTCGTATCGTCAAAGTTCGGCACAAACGCGACCGTTTGCTTGTCAATGTCGCGCAATAACTCAGCGGCGATCGCCGACAAGCGCGCTTCCGTGTAGCGCATCGCCGCCGGCGGGTCGCCGTCGAGGCTGCCGTTGTTGCCATGCATTTCAATCAGCACGTTGCGCAGCTTCCACTCTTGGCTCATCCGCACCATCGCCTCGTACACTGACGAGTCGCCATGCGGATGAAAATTGCCGATCACGTTCCCAACCGTTTTCGCCGCCTTACGAAACGGTTTATCGGCCGTGTTGCCATCGATGTACATCGCATACAAAATGCGGCGCTGCACGGGCTTCAGCCCGTCGCGCGCATCGGGCAGCGCCCGGTCTTGGATGATGTATTTGCTGTAGCGGCCGAAGCGGTCGCCAAGCACGTCTTCTAACGGCAATTCCAACAATCGCTCTGCCATCATACCTCTCCTTTCCTACAAGACATCGGCGCAATCATGGCGGCGTCTTTTCGCACCGCCATCAGCCGATCCACCCTGGCTCTTCCTCAAGCCCAAAGGCAACATGCGTTTCAATCCATTTGCGGCGCGGCTCGACTTTATCGCCCATCAGTGTCGTCACCCGCCGCTCGGCGCGAGCCGCATCTTCAATGCGCACGCGGATCAACGTGCGCGTTTCCGGATTCATCGTCGTTTCCCACAATTGATCGGCGTTCATTTCGCCAAGCCCTTTGTAGCGCTGAATCGTATAGCCGCGGCCCATTCGTTTCGTGATTTCCCGCAATTGCTCATCTGTCCATGCGTATTCGATGACTTCCTTTTTGCCGCTTTTTTTGCTGATTTTATAAAGCGGCGGCAAGGCGATGTACACTTTTCCCGCTTCAATGAGCGGACGCATGTAGCGGTAAAAAAACGTCAAAAGCAGCACTTGAATATGGGCGCCGTCCGTGTCGGCGTCGGTCATAATGATCACTTTGTCGTAGTTGACATCATCGAGCGAAAAATCAGCGCCGACGCCGCCGCCGATGGCGTGGATGATCGTATTGATTTCCTCGTTTTTCAAAATATCGCCAAGCTTCGCCTTTTCCGTGTTGATGACTTTCCCGCGCAGCGGAAGGACCGCCTGGAAGCGGCGGTCGCGCCCTTGTTTCGCCGAACCGCCCGCCGAATCGCCTTCGACCAAATACAGCTCGTTTTTTTGCGGATTGCGCCCTTGCGCCGGCGTCAGCTTGCCGCTTAACAGCGCCTCTTTCCCTTTCCGCTTTTTGCCGCTTCTCGCCTCTTCGCGCGCTTTGCGGGCCGCTTCACGCGCCTGATAGGCCCGAATCGCTTTCTTAATGAGCATCGCGCTTACGTCCGGGTTTTCTTGCAGAAAGTACATGAGCTGCTCGGACACCACCGCATCGACGGCCGAACGCGCTTCGCTCGTTCCGAGCTTTCCTTTCGTCTGCCCTTCAAACTGAAGCAAGTGCTCTGGGATGCGCACCGAAACGACCGCGGACAATCCTTCGCGAATATCCGTTCCTTCTAAATTTTTATCCTTTTCCTTAAGCAAGCCGACGCGGCGGGCGTATTCGTTAAAGACGCGCGTCATCGCCGTTTTCGCCCCGGCTTCATGCGTCCCGCCGTCTTTTGTGCGCACGTTGTTGACAAACGACAGCACGTTTTCCGAATAACCGTCATGAAACTGGAACGCAAACTCGACTTCAATGCCGTTTTGCTCGCCAGCAAAATACACAACCGGGTGGAGCACATCTTTCTCCTCATTCAAATAGGCGACAAACGCTTCAATTCCGTTTTCGTAGTGGAACACCTCGCGCATGCCGGTCCGTTCGTCAACGAGTTCGATTTTCAACCCTTTCAGCAAAAACGCCGATTCGCGTAGCCGTTCACTCAATGTTTCATAATCGAAGACCGTCGTGCTGAAAATCGTTGGGTCCGGCTTAAATTGAATGATGGTTCCGGTTTTGTTCGTTGTGCCGATTTTCTCTAGCGTCGTCACCGGTTTGCCTCCATGCTCAAACCGCTGCCGGTACATGAAGCCGTCGCGATGAATCGTGACGACCAGCCATTCCGACAAAGCGTTGACAACCGAAGCCCCGACTCCGTGCAGGCCGCCGCTCGTTTTATAGCCGCCTTGGCCGAATTTGCCGCCGGCATGAAGCACGGTCAAAATGACTTCCGGCGTCGGCTTGCCAAGCTTATGCATCCCAACCGGCATGCCGCGCCCTTCATCAAGGACGGTGATGCTGTTGTCTTTATGTATTTGCACCAAAATGTAATTTCCATATCCGGCCAACGCTTCATCGACCGAGTTGTCGACGATTTCATAAACAAGATGATGCAACCCGCGGCTGTCGGTGCTGCCGATGTACATCCCCGGACGCTTCCTCACCGCCTCAAGCCCTTCTAACACTTGAATGGCATCTTCGTTATAGTCATGTATCGCTTGCTTTGCCACAAGCCCACCCCTTTCTGCCAAAACAAGAACATCTGTTTCTGTTTTATTGTATCATAAAATGACCAGCTGTCCATTGTCTTTTGACACCGCTTGACAAAATCGGACAACGGCGCCTGAAAAACGAAAGGACCATCTTAGAGAAGATGGCCGTTTCGTCAATGGCGCGCTTCGCCTGTTACGGGCGTTTTGTAAGCGCATGTTCTACTTTAATGCAGCGATCCATAATCACCGTATAGCCTTTTTCCTTTAAAAACGCGTATGCTTCTTCATTGACGACGCCAAGCTGCGCCCAAAATACGTCCGCATCGATTTGCACAAACTCGCGGGCGAGCTCCGGCAAATGTTCGGAACGGCGAAACACATCGACGATATCGACATGTCCTTCGATATCCGTCAGTTTGTCGACCGCTGGAATGCCTTCCCATTCCTCGATCATCGGATTAACCGGAATGATTTCGTATCCGGCGTCTTTCATCGCCTTCGCCACCATATACGACTCGCGCTCGGGATTGTTGGACAAGCCGACAACGGCAATCCGCTTCGCCTTGCGCAAAATGTCGCCGATTTCTTCCCGGCTTGGGTTGACAATGGGCATCGGGTTCTCTCCTTCCTTCCCTCTTTGGTTTTGCAGTACTTGTTTCGCGATCGAGAAAGAAAAATCCTTCTATGAGACAGAAAATGGTTTAGCCCTTTTTAACATTGTGCAACAAACGCTAAAACTTTCCCGAACGAAAAATCGAGTAAAGCAGCCAACCAAAAAGAAAAGCGGACACACCTAATCCGATTTCAACAGCAGGAATTTTCCATAGCAGCATCGACTGCCGTCCGAACGATGAAGCGATCATCATGCCAGCCATGACGATGCTCCACGAAAGAAGAACGATGCTAAACGACAGCCGGTTCGTAATCTGATCGAGCTTCTTTAGCAGCGTTTCCAAATCAGGCGCCGTGATTTCCAATCGAAGCTTGCCATGCCGCATCATTTTCGTCCATTCCTTTACGCTGTCCGGCAAGCGAAGCAGCCATTCACCGTAGTCGAAAATCCGTTTCCACGCCGTTTCCGCTACACGGTCAGGCCGAAGACGCTCTTTCATCAGCTTTCTCCCAAACGGTTCGGCCACATCCATGATGCGAAACTGCGGGTCAAGCGTCTCCACGACCCCTTCGACCGTCAACAGCGCTTTCCCTAACAGCGTCAAATCGCTTGGGATGCGAATGCCATGGCGAAATGCCACCGAAAGCAAATCCTCGACGGCTTCCCCAAGACTGATCTCACCGAGCGGGACGCGGTAGTATTTCTCCCGCAACTCGTCAATATCATCGCGCAATTTTCCTTCATCGACTCCGTCAGGAACAATTCCTAAACCGTAAATCGCACCCAACACCCCATCCGTGTTTTGCCGCATTAAGGCGATGATGAGTGAAGAAAGATGATGTTTGACATGAGGTCGAAGGCGGCCCATCAAGCCAAAGTCAATGAAGGAAAGCGTTCCATCGTCAAGAACAAATACATTGCCAGGATGAGGGTCGCCATGAAAAAATCCATGCTCAAACATTTGTTGAAAGGTTGCTTCAGCCAAACGCTCGGCGATCGTTTTTAAGGAGTGGCCGTTCGCTTTCAACCGCTCGATCTCCCCGAGTTTGATCCCTTCGACATATTCCATCGTGAGCACTGTTTTCGTCGTATAATCCCAAAACACCTTCGGGACATACACCGACGAATCGCCGGCAAACTGCCGTGCAAACCGTTCCGCATGGCGCGCCTCGACTGTATAATCCAGCTCCTGCCGTAATGAACGCGCCAGTTCATCGACAATCTCAGACAATTGGTAGGTTGCCGCCCAATCGAGACGGCGTTCCGCCAGCACGGCCAAATCTTGCAAAATTTCCAGATCCGTCTCCACCCGCGCAGCGATGTGCGGGCGCTGCACTTTCACCGCCACGGCCTGTCCGGAAGGAAGAACCGCCCGGTGCACTTGTCCAAGCGAAGCGGCAGCGAGCGGCATTTCCTCAAATGAACGAAAGAGTGTTTCCAGCGAACTTCCAAACTCCGCTTCGACAATCCGGCGGACATCGGCAAACGGAAACGGCGGAACTTGGTCTTGCAGCTTTTCGAGCTCACTGATGATCGGAGCGGGAATCAAATCCGGCCGTGTGCTAGCAATTTGCCCGAGCTTCACGAACGTCGGGCCGAGCTCCTCGAGCACAAGGCGGAGCCGCTCCCCAACCGTTTTTCCTTCCTTTTTCCCTTGCTCCGCTCTCCATCGCGGCGGCAACGAAAGAAACGACGAAAAGCCGAGCTCATCGACGATCATCCCAAACCCGTGTCGAAGCAAGGCGGCGGCGATTTCGTGGTACCTTCCGATATGGCGCACCCGTTTCCCGATCATCCGATCATCTCCCTTAGAGCGTCAAACAGCAGTCAAAAAAGCCCGTTACTCTCCGCTTTGTTCCTTTTCTTCAAGACGGCGGATTCGCTCCTCGAGCTGCCGCACGTCTTCTTTCGTCGCCAAGTCGAGTTTATCGATCACCTGCTTGATTTGCTCGCGTACAAGCCGCTGCACTTCCGTTTTCCGCGCTTCGGTTTGCTGCTTCCATTGATCGATCACTTCCTTCGATTCGTCAAGCGACAATTCCCCTTTTTTGACTAACTCGTCAATGATTTTTTCCACTTGTTCTTTGCTGGCGATCGCAAGCCCAAGCCCGAACGCCAATCCTTTTTTCAAAATGCTCATTCTGTTTTCCTCCTTTCCTCCTTTCCTTTATAGTACCATTATTTGGCGGGGCATGTCGAGCAAGCGGCCAAAGAGGAAAATGCGGAAGGTGTTTTCCGTTCGAACCTAGCGTTGCATATCCCGCTTCTCGATAAGGAATCCTATCGATGGGCTATCCATTCGTGCAAGGAGGGAGTTCCCATGGCAGAGGAACAACTGCACTACGGAGAAGACTATCGTTTCATACCTGCGACGTCAGCAGCGAGCGGCCTCGGAGTCAGCGTGCTGCCCGATTTGTACTGCCATACGATCCAAATCGTGAACATTTGTCTTGTCGGCCGCCCGGACGACCGCGCGTTTGTATTAGTCGACGCTGGCATGCCGGGATCAGCCGATGACATTGTTTCAGTCGTGGAAGACCGCTTTGGCAGCGGCAGCCGCCCGCAAGCCATTGTTTTAACCCACGGCCATTTTGACCACGTTGGAGCGATTGTTGAGCTTGTCAAGCATTGGAATGTCCCGGTGTATGCCCATCCGGCTGAACTGCCGTATTTGACTGGAAAGGCGAGCTATCCTGAACCTGACGCTTCCGTCGAGGGCGGCTTCATCGCCAAAATATCACCGTTTTTCCCAAATGAACCGATTCAACTGGGCGATCGCGTTCATCCGCTGCCAGAGGACGGCACCGTTCCGCACTTGCCGGAGTTCCGCTGGATCCACACACCGGGGCACACGCCAGGCCACATTTCGTTATTTCGGCCGCGCGACGCCGCTTTAATCGCCGGCGACGCGTTCGTCACCGTCCGCCAAGATTCACTGTATAAAGTGTTGACCCAGCAAATCGAAATCAGCGGCCCGCCGCGCTATTATACCATCGATTGGCGCGCCGCCCGCGAGTCGGTGCGCAAATTGGCCGCACTCTTCCCATCGGTCGCTGTCACGGGACACGGCGCCCCAGTAGCAGGAGAGGAATTGCGTGATGGGCTGACGAAGCTCGCTCGTGATTTTGACCGCATCGCTGTCCCAGATTATGGAAAGTACGTCCATTAACGGAACGATTCCACCCGCACTTACGATTGGAAACGAAAGACTTCCCAGTTTGAAATGATCAGCAGCAGGCCGTTGCTAAGAAAAAAAGCTGACCCAAAACGCATTCGCGTTTTGGGTCAGCCTCATTGTCATAAAAAAATGGGCCTAAGTGGACTTGAACCACCGACCTCACGCTTATCAGGCGTGCGCTCTAACCAGCTGAGCTATAGGCCCGCTTATAAGAAATAAAAATGGAGGGGGACGGATTCGAACCGCCGAACCCAAAGGGAGCGGATTTACAGTCCGCCGCGTTTAGCCACTTCGCTACCCCTCCGTAATCGTGATGCCGACTGCAGGACTCGAACCCGCAACCTACTGATTACGATTCAGTTGCTCTACCAATTGAGCTAAGTCGGCATGATAGAAGTAGACCGTGACTCCTTGGCTTCTGTTGTGTCCCTTCCTCTCCCAGCCAATTCGAAGACGCTGGATGCGTCGGGACAACTCGAAGCCGACTCGACGAAGCAGGTGCTCGTCTCTACCAATTGAGCTAAGTCAATATTTATGGCATTTATGGCGGAGGAGGAGGGATTCGAACCCCCGCGGGCTGTGACACCCCTATCGGTTTTCGAAACCGACCCCTTCAGCCAGACTTGGGTACTCCTCCATAGCTGTTTGGAGCGATGCGGTCGAGAGGACTTGAACCTCCACGGGGTTGCCCCCACTAGGCCCTCAACCTAGCGCGTCTGCCATTCCGCCACGACCGCATACAATGGAGCGTAGGGGATTTGAACCCCTGACCTCTTCGCTGCCAGCGAAGCGTTCTCCCCCTGAACTAACGCCCCATGATGGTGGAGTATACTGGGATCGAACCAGTGACCCCCACGCTGTCAACGTGGTGCTCTCCCGCTGAGCTAATACTCCACGTTCTTTGCCTAGCAGCGACCTACTCTTGCAGGGGCGCTGGCCCCAACTACCATCGGCGCTGGAGGGCTTAACTTCCGTGTTCGGGATGGGAACGGGTGTTTC
>NZ_PIJF01000045.1:0-25991 GCF_002809985.1 Geobacillus sp. WSUCF-018B | reverse complement strand
CCGGTTTGGAAAGCTGCAGCGTCAACCCCAGCGTGAAGAAAAACTTGTGGATTCCTTGGTGATGTGCTAATTTATTCATGAGACATGAACCTCCTTGTGTGAATGGGTTTTGAACACATCTATTTTACCCAAGGAGTCCGGTTCATGTCTCCTTTTTTGTTTAGTTGTCAATTTATGTCAGTGAATTTGCTCATCTACAGTATAAAAGTAAAACCGCATTTTTCACAAGGGTTGGTGCCGCTGATGCACGACAAACGAGATTTGGGCGCCCGCTTGGCCGCTTTTTACCGAGAGATGGCGGAGTGGGTGGGACAAAAGCGGAAGGAAGTTCCTCTTTCCTTTCACGAGGAGAGCCGCGATCAGTTGCTTGCTTTCTATCAAGAAAAATCAATATGGAGAGGCAATGGAGCCGCTCTTCGGCCTCATTTCCTTCTCTTCTTCCCCGCCGCTGTCTCCGCTCCCCCGTGAAATTTCTTTCTTTTGGCAGTTGACGGCTGAGGACGGGGCGGCCGTCGAAGAAGGGGATGAGCTGCTGTTTACCGACGTGCGCGGAAAAAAACGAAAACTGCGGGTGGCGGAACAAATCGCGCCGTCCTGTTTTAAAGTGTTGCTCTCACAGACCGCCTATGTGCAAAAAGGGATGAAACTGCGGAACGGATCGGCTTTGTTCACCCTCTCCTCCGTTTTGTTCATTCCGATGAAAGCGTTTGTCACGATCGGTACACCGCTTTATATTTACTTCGATGACGCTGCGTTTGCGGCGGCGCACAATGGCGGTGGAGTGAAAATGACGACGACATTGGCGAAAGCGTGGCGCAACGTGCGGGTGGGGGGACCGCCTTTACTTGAACGACGGGCAAATTGCGGCGCGGGTCGTCAAAGTGCACGAGCGGCATGTCGAGGCCAAAGTCGTTGCCGATGGCGGAAAGCGGAAAGCAGTCAAGCAAGGAACAGGCATCCATCTTCCCGATTCGTTTCTCCATTTGACGGTTCCGCCGCTTACGGACCGCGACCTTGAATGGATTCCGTTTATCGCCAGCCATGCCGATATCGTTGGGCTGTCGTTTGTTCAGGCGCCGCATGATTTGCGAAAGCTTTATCATTTGCTTGCCGAACAAGGGGCTGGTTCTCTCCCGGTGATCGCGAAAATCGAAACGCGGGCGGCGCTTCATAACTTCGTTCGCATCTTGCTTGAGGGATTGAAGTTTCCGGCGTTTGGTGTGATGATTGCGCGCGGCGATTTGGCCCTGGAGATTGGATTTGAACATCTTGCGGCCGCACAGAACGACGTTTTGGCGCTATGCCGGGCGGCTCACATCCCGGTCATTTGGGCGACGCAAGTGCTTGAACAAATGGCAAAAAAGGGCATTCCGTCGCGCGCCGAAATTTCGGACATTTTCCTCGGGAAGCAGGCGCAATGCATCATGTTGAACAAAGGAAGGTATATTGCCGAAGCGGTGCGCTTGCTGTCGTCGCTGCTGGAAAAGGAAGGGGGACGGAGCGGACTGTTGGCGGCGCCGAAAACAGCCGGCGAACGGATGAGTTCGTTCGATTTGTGGGAGAGAGGAGGGTGAGAGCTGGCTGCAACATGCACTGCATGGAGTTGGCACAGTGAATTGAACCAAAAAACTCACCGACATGCGGCCGCCTGTTTTCAAGACAGACTTTCTTGACGAAAACATCCCCATTGGACGAATGGAAAATATCCCTATGTTCAATGCTGCAACGTTATGCATTTTAGAGTTCGGGGATGTTTAGAAGGCCGGTGATTTAGTGAAAAATCGCGGAAAAACGGACTTTTTTCTCAAATAGAGAAGTTTTGCAAAATCAACGCTTCTCTTTCGACCGAAAACAATGGGTTCGGCAAAATCAGTTGTTTTTCACCAACCTTTTAGGGCAGGCAAAACATATTTAGTGCAGCAGGAGCAGTAAGCGTGGATATAGCGGTGAAAGAGGGGGCGGTTCTTTTGGCCCCCTCATTTCTATTTAAATGTAAACCTTTATAAAAGTAAGGTTGACAAATAAAGCTTATGTCCGGCACAATAGAAACAAAGATTGGGAGAGGAGGGGAAACGTGCACATCCGTTCCTTTGTTTGGGCCGCCTTTTTTACCGCCCTGACAGCGGTCGGCGGGTTCATCAAAATCCCGGTGCCGTATGTGCCGTTTACGCTGCAAATCGCCGCGGTTTACCTGGCTGGCTGTCTGCTTGGCCCCAAAATCGGAGCGCTTAGCCAACTTCTATATGTCTTGATCGGGCTGGCGGGCGCGCCGGTGTTTGCGGAAGGAGGAGGGCTCGGTTATGTGTTGAAGCCGACGTTTGGCTATTTGCTTGGCTTCATCGCCGGGGCGTATGTATGTGGTTCGCTTGTCCACCGTTTTCAATGGACAAGAGCGCGGGACATATGGAAGGCGAATTTGGCGGCCTTATTGACGGTGTATGCGTTTGGCTGCACGTGGCTGTACATAGCGATGAAATGGATCGCCGAGACCCCGCTTTCCATCGGCCAAACGCTATGGTTCGGATTTCTTCTTCCGGTGCCGGGGGATCTCGCGCTTTGCGCTGTTTGTTCGGTCATCGCGGTGCGCGTCTGGCCGCGCGTCCGACCGATCATGATGACTCGAGGGATGGGGGGATAAGAGAATGGGGAAAGCCATTTTCATGACAGGAACCGGAACGGAAATCGGCAAGACAGTGGTGACGTCCATTGTGGCATTGGCGTTGGAGCGGTTTGGGATGAAAGTCGGCGTGTTCAAGCCGATTCAGACTGGACTGGCCGAAGACGGGGTGTCGTTTGCCGAACAATATTGGTATGAACGAGTGGCGAAAATCCCTACATCAGAAGGCATGTACTATATGGAGCCGGCGATGTCGCCGCATTTGGCAGCCGCGTTGACCGGCACGTCCATCGAACCGGAGCGGATAGCTGAACGGTTGGCATCGCTGCGGCAGCGCTATGATGTCGTGCTCGTCGAAGGAGCGGGCGGGCTGGCTGTTCCGTGGTGCGAGCGCGATGGACGATGGTATATGACGAGCGATTTCGTTCGTGATTATCAGCTGCCGACGGTTCTCGTGTCGCTCTCAAGCCTTGGGGCGATTCATCACGCGGTGACGACGGCGGCGTATGCCGAGGCGAAAGGCATCCGCTTGCTTGGCCTTGTATTCAATCAGTTTCAAGAGCAGGAGATCATCCACCAAAACAATGTCGAAATGATCGCCGCGTTGCTTCGGCTGCCGGTGCTGGCGGTCGTGCCGCTCCTTCCTGCAGTCTCAAGGAGGGAACTGGAAACCCTAGCTCAGCATTGGATCGAACAAGGAAAGGCGAAACAATGGCTGGAGGTGCTTGGCGTTGGCGTATAGCTACGAGCAATTGGAACAGTGGGACAAGCAGTGCGTCTGGCATCCGTTCACGCAAATGAAACAGTATGCGAAAGAACGTCCGCTGATCATTGAACGCGGGCAAGGAAGCTATTTGTACGATGTTGACGGCAACCGGTACCTAGACGGCTATGCGTCGCTATGGGTCAATGTCCACGGCCATAACGACCCGGAGCTGAATGCGGCGCTTCGCGAACAATTGGAGAAAATTGCCCATTCGACATTGCTCGGCTCGGCGAATGTGCCGTCGATTTTGTTGGCCAAACGGCTGCTTGAATATTGGCCGCACATGTCGAAAGTGTTTTATTCCGACACCGGGGCGGCAGCGGTGGAAATCGCGCTAAAAATTGCCTATCAGTATTGGAAAAACATCGACCCGGTCAAATATGCGAAGAAGAACAAGTTTGTCTCGTTGAAGGAAGCGTACCACGGCGATACGGTCGGGGCGGTGAGCGTTGGCGGCATGGAAACGTTCCACCGTATTTTTGCGCCGCTTTTGTTTGAGCGGATCGAAGTGCCGTCGCCGTACGTGTATCGCATGGAGGAATACGGAAGCGAGCCGGAGATCGTCGACTATTGTTTGCGCGAGCTGGAACGGGTGCTTGAAAAGCAGCACGAGCACATTGCAGGCGTGATCGTGGAACCGCTTGTGCAAGGAGCGGCGGGGATCATCGTTCATCCGCGCGGATTTTTAAAAGGAGTGGAACGGCTTTGCCGGCAATATGGGGTGCTCTTCATTTGCGACGAGGTCGCCGTCGGCTTTGGCCGCACGGGCACGATGTTCGCTTGTGAGCAGGAAGAGGTGAAGCCGGATCTTGTCTGCCTTGGGAAAGGGATCACCGGCGGGTACTTACCGCTGGCGGCCACGCTCGTTACCGAAGACGTGTATGCGGCGTTTCTCGGCGATGTGGACGAAGACAAAACGTTTTATCACGGCCATACGTACACGGGGAACCAGCTCACTTGTTCCGTTGCGCTGAAAAACATCGAGCTCATCGAAACGCGCGGCCTGCTTGATGATGTTCGACGAAAGGCGCGCCGGCTGGCCGAATGGCTTGAGCGGTTGTATGACATTCCGATTGTTGGCGACATCCGGCAAAAAGGCTTGATGTGCGGCATTGAAATCGTGAAAGACCGAAGAACGAAAGAAGTGTTTCCGCGCGCAGCCATGGTGGAGCACCGGATCATCCTCGAGGCGCGCCGGAGGGGGCTTGTCATCCGCCCGCTCGGCCCGGTGTTGACATTCATTCCGGTTCTCTCCATGAGCGAAGACGAAATGGCCGAGGCGGTGCGCATTTTGTTTGATTCGATCGCCTGTTTGTACGATCAAGTGCAGGCGGAGCTTGTATAAGCGGAAGGCGGCGGACAGCCGCCTGTTTTTGGTTTTGTGCAGATGGGAAAGCGAGGCAAAAGATTTTTTTGAGTGCAAAGACCTTGAAGAAACAAGCTTCCTTTGCATTCGCGCATCAATATTGGGGAGAAATCGCTGTTTTTCACCAGCCTTCTAGGTACTGGCCTAAGCAGCGGGCGTTTTTTCTGCATACAGTGGGACTAAAGCAAGCGGAAGGAGGAAAGCAAGATGAGCCATCTCCAAGCAGCGGATGAACGCATTTGGCGGCCGTGGGGCTTTTGGTTTTGGCGGCCGCGCCCATTTTTCTTCGGCGCTCCATTTTTCGGGGGCTTTTTAGGCGGGCTGCTCGGCAGCGCCTTGTTCCCGCCGTTTTTCTATCCGTGGTGGTATGGCCCGATTTGGTGGTGAGAAAACAAACAAGGGTTGGGCGGACGGCCCACCCTCTTTTTTTGTTGTGTGCATATGAATAAAGTGACGCATCTTACTCATGAAGGAAAGGAGAAAGAAGCGATGCCATTTCCAGGCTTGCTATTTGGCGCCCCGTTTGTCGGCGGCTTCTTGGGTGGGCTGCTCGGCGGCGCCCTCGCTCCGCGCCCGTTTTATCCGTACCCGCCATATCCGCCGTACCCGGGCTGGTGGTATTGAATCCAGCCATGAAGAATAAGCATCCCATCGGTGGAACAGGGATGCTTATTCGATGATTCCGGTGTCGCGGATCGTCACGTCGGCTGTTTGCAGCATGTTCCACACGGATTCGGATGGCGCTGCCATCCCTTTCTCCCCTTTCTGCACCCGGTCTTCTTAACGGATTGAGAAAGAGGATGTCCTTTTGCTGTTCGGACATCCTCTCGCTTTGTTATTGCATGACATTCCCTTGATAAGGGAGCTGATTCGTATACCCTTGGAACTGCTGGTACATTTGCTGAAGCTTTTGCGGATCGGCGGCTTCAAGTTTGTACCAGCCTTTTTTGAACATCAAGTTATACAGTTCGCGCTGGCAGTTTTGTGTTTCTGTGAAAATGTTCATCATTTCTTGATATAACGGTTGGTTGCTCGCCTCATGCAAGTACACGCTGTATGCCGACGTCATGTATTTTTCTGTTGTCAACATGTCGTTCAAAAAATCGCGTTCGTTCATTTGCGGCGTTTTCGGCACTTGCGTCTCTGGATTTTGCACTTGTTTTTGGTTCATCGGGCGTCCCTCCTTTCACATCACCGGCGGCTGCGGCGGGTTTTGCAAATGGCGCAAAATCATGTTGTAATGGCGCTGGTGCATTTGTCCGGCGCGCTCGATCGCTTGCACCACCTCGGGGTCCCGGCATTGCGCGGCGAAAAAGTGCGCCTTTTTCGCCGCGAGCAAGTTCCACGACATCATATCGGAAAAATACATGGCGTCTTTTGATGACACCATTTGCGGCGGCTCGGGCATCGCGGTCTGCGGGTTCATTTGCGGTTGTTGCTGCATCGCGTTTCGCTCCTTTCATGGTTTGTTCGCTTGTAGATTGTGCAGTGAGTGGAAAATTATTCACATATAAAAGATAAACCGTGCGGAAAAAACATATTCAATCGGGCGGAAACATGGTACAATAAGGATGATGAATGCGTTTCCATACAAGGAGGCTTGCAACAGTGGAACAGCTGATGCGCGACTTTTTTTTGTTCTTGTCCAAAAATAAGACGTTGACCCGGTTGGCGAAACGATACGGCCTCCGCTTCGGCGCGTCAAGGTTTGTCGCCGGCGAAACGATTGAGGAAGCGGTGCATGTCATCCGCCGGCTGAACGAAAAAGGGCTGGCCGTGACGGTCGACTACTTGGGCGAGTTTGTCGATAACGAGCAAGAAGCGAACGAGATGGCGAACCATTGCCTAGAGGCGATCGACGCGATCAGCCGCGAGAAGCTGAATTCGCAACTGTCGCTGAAAATGACGTCGATGGGGCTTGACATTTCCGATGATCTTGTCATGCGCAACATGCGCCGCATTTTGGATGCGGCGAAAGAGCGCGGCGTGTTCGTGACGATCGACATGGAAGACTATTCACGCTGCCAAAAGACGCTCGACATTTTTAAAACGTTGAAAAAAGAGTACGATAACGTCGGAACGGTCCTGCAGGCGTATTTGTACCGGACGGAGCAAGACATTGAAGATCTGAAGCCGTACCGCCCGAACTTGCGGCTCGTCAAAGGGGCGTACAAAGAGCCGCCGGAAGTGGCGTTTCCAGACAAAAAAGATGTGGACGAAAACTTTAAAAAGATCATCAAGCAGCATATGCTAAACGGCAACTACACGGCGGTGGCGACGCATGACGACGCCATCATTGAATATACGAAGCAGCTCGTCAAGGAATACAATATCCCGAACAGTCAGTTTGAATTTCAAATGTTGTACGGCATTCGTCCGGAGCGCCAGGTCGAGCTGGCGCGCGAAGGGTATACGATGCGCGTGTACGTGCCGTACGGCACCGATTGGTACGGCTATTTTATGCGCCGGCTCGCCGAGCGCCCGGCCAACGTGGCGTTCGTCGTCAAAGGCATGTTCCGTAAGTGACGCCCATCGCCCGGCAGCGCGAAAGTCAAGCAGGCAAAAAGGGGACGGACGCCCTTAGGCGTTCAGTCCCCTTGCATGTTGTGCTTTTTGTACTGCTGATTTTGGCTCGTCCGCTTGCCGCCGCCGTCGGCTTCGACCGTCGGGCCGGCGTTTCCTTTCACGCTCGCCGCGCTGACGCCGCGTTCAGACGGATTTTTTTTCAGCCGGGCCATCGTCTTCACCTCCTGGTTGTTAGTATGGATTGAAAGAACGGCGGCGATGTGAAAAAAAATGTGCGCAAATATATTGCGAAAATTACCAACATACTATATATTGAATATAGAGAACGTTTTCACGGCTATTTTTTTCGCCGAAAAATGAATGATGATTCATTCAATGGTGTGAGGGGGAACCGAAATGGCAAAACGCATTCGGCGCGCTGCGGTGCTTGGGTCCGGCGTCATGGGTTCGGGCATTGCCGCCCATTTGGCGAACGTCGGCATTCCGACGCTGCTGTTGGATATCGTGCCGCGGGAATTGACGAAAGAGGAAGAAGCAAAAGGTTGGACGCTCGAGCATAAACAAGTGCGCAACCGCCTCGCCAATCAGGCGCTGGAGCGGATGAAAAAGCAAAAGCCGGCGCCGCTGATGGCTCAAGACAATCTGGCGCTCATTGAAACCGGCAACTTTGAAGACGATTTCCATCGGCTGGCGGATGTTGATTGGATCATTGAAGTCGTCGTCGAAAACTTGGATGTCAAACGAAGCGTTTTCGCCCGCGTTGACGAGGTGCGGACGCCGGGGACGATCGTCAGCTCGAACACATCCGGCATCTCGATCGCCGCGATGGCGGAGGGGCGTTCGGATGATTTCAAAAAACACTTTTTAGGCACGCATTTCTTCAACCCGCCGCGCTATTTGAAGCTGCTTGAGATCATCCCGACGGAGCATACGGATCCGGATGTGGTCGCCTATATGAAAACGTTCGCCGAAGACGTGCTCGGCAAAGGCGTCGTGATGGCGAAAGATACGCCGAACTTCATCGCCAACCGGATCGGCACGTATGGCTTGCTTGTCACTGTCCGCGAGATGATGCAAGGGGGCTACAGCGTCGGCGAGGTTGATTCGGTGACGGGGCCGCTCATCGGCCGGCCGAAAAGCGCGACGTTCCGCACGCTTGACGTCGTCGGACTCGATACGTTCGTGCATGTCGCCAACAATGTGTATGAAAACGTCGAAGGGGAAGAAAAAGAGGCGTTCCGCGTGCCGGAGTTTATGAACACGATGCTTGAAAACGGCTGGCTCGGCAGCAAATCTGGACAAGGGTTTTTCCTCAAGCAAGGAAAAGACATTCTCGAGCTGAACTACGTCACGATGCAATACGAGCCGCGCAAAAAGCTCGTCACCTCGGCGGTGGAAATGGCGAAGCAGGCGAAAGGAACGGCCGCCAAGTTGCAAACGCTCGTCTATGCGGACGGCGACCGCGCGGGAACGCTCCTTTGGAACATCATCGCACCGACGTTGCTGTACACCGCCCGCCTTGTCGGGGAGATCGCTGACGACATCGTGGCGATCGACCGGGCGATGAAGTGGGGGTTCGGCTGGGAGCAAGGCCCGTTTGAACTGTGGGATGCGATCGGCCTCGAGAAGTCGGTGCGGAAAATGCAGGCGGAAGGGCGTGATGTTCCGGCGTGGATTACGGACATGCTCGCCGACGGAGCCGCATCGTTCTATCAAACCGAAAACGGCCGGCTGTTCTATTATGCGCCGGGCGGGTATAAACCAGTAGAAGAAAGCGAAAAAGTCATCCACATCCGCCGGCTGAAGGAACAGCGGGGCGTCATCAAGAAAAATGCGGGTGCAAGCCTCATCGACCTCGGCGATGACGTGGCGCTTTTGGAGTTCCATTCGCCGAACAACGCAATCGGTGCGGACATCGTGTACATGATCAACGAGGCGCTTGAGGAAGTGAACCGCAATTACAAAGGGCTCGTCATCGGCAACCAAGGGAAAAACTTCTGCGTCGGCGCCAACTTGGCGATGATGCTGATGGAAGCGCAAGATGAAAACTTCTTTGAATTGGAGCTTGCCGTCCGCCAGTTCCAGCAAGCGCTCATGCGCGTCAAATATAACCCGAAACCGGTCGTCGTCGCGCCGTTTGCCATGACGTTAGGCGGCGGGGCGGAAGTGAGCTTGGCGGCTTCACGCATCCAAGCGGCGGCCGAGACGTACATCGGGCTCGTCGAAGTCGGCGTCGGCTTGATTCCGGGCGGCGGCGGCAACAAGGAGCTGTACATCAAACGGTTGAACAGCCTGCCGCGCGGCGTGGACGTCGACTACGTCAAAATCGCGGCCAGCGTATTTGAAACGATCGCCATGGCGAAAGTGTCGACGTCAGCGGCGGAAGCGCGCGAGCTTGGCTTCTTGAATCACCGCGACGGCATCACGATGAACGGCGACCATCTGCTGTATGAAGCGAAACAGGCGGTGCTCTCGATGTATGAGGAAGGGTACCGGCCTCCTGTAAGGAAGAAAGTGCCGGTGGCCGGCGAAAGCGGCTATGCGGCCATGCTGCTTGGGGCGCAGTCGATGTTCCATTCCGGCTACATCAGCGAGCACGATTTGAAAATCGCGAAAAAATTGGCGTATGTTCTAGCCGGCGGCAAAGTGCCGTACGGAACAGAAGTCGACGAGCAATATTTGCTCGATCTCGAGCGCGAGGCGTTTTTGAGCCTCATCGGCGAGCCGAAGACGCAAGCGCGCATGCAGCATATGCTTGTGAAAGGAAAACCGCTCCGCAACTAAAGCGGAGGAGATCAAGGGGGGATTGGCGTGAGAGAAGCGGTCATTGTCGCAGGTGCGCGCACACCGGTCGGCAAAGCGAAAAAAGGAACGCTCGCCCACGTGCGGCCGGATGATTTAGGGGCGCTCGTCGTCAAAGAAACGATCAAGCGCGCGGGGAACTATGAAGGAAACATTGACGACTTGATTATCGGGTGCGCCATGCCGGAGGCGGAGCAAGGATTGAACATCGCCCGCAACATCGGCGCGCTCGCCGGGCTGCCATATACCGTGCCGGCGATCACGATCAACCGGTATTGCTCGTCCGGTTTGCAGGCGATCGCCTATGCGGCCGAACGGGTGATGCTCGGCCATTCCGACACGGTCATCGCCGGCGGGGTCGAATCGATGAGCATGGTGCCGATGATGGGGCATGTCGTCCGCCCGAACGCCCGCTTGGCGGAAGAAGCGCCGGAATACTACATGTCGATGGGGCACACTGCCGAGCAAGTGGCGAAAAAATACGGCGTCAGCCGCGAGGACCAAGACGCGTTCGCGGTGCGCAGCCACCAGCGCGCCGCCAAGGCGATTGCCGAAGGAAAATTCAATGAAGAAATCGTGCCGGTCGAGGTGACGGTGCGCAAAGTAGAAGGCAACAAACTCGTTGAGGAGAAAGTCGTCTTTACACAAGATGAAGGCGTGCGCCCGGACACGAATATGGAAACGCTCGCGAAACTCCGGCCGGCGTTTGCGGTAAATGGCACCGTCACCGCCGGCAACGCGTCGCAAATGAGCGACGGGGCGGCGGCGGTCATGGTGATGGACCGCGAAAAAGCGGAGTCGCTCGGCTTGAAGCCGCTCGGCAAGTTTCGTTCGTTCGCGGTTGCCGGCGTGCCGCCGGAAGTGATGGGGATCGGCCCGGTCGCTGCGGTGCCGAAAGCGTTGAAGCTCGCCGGCCTTGAGCTGTCCGACATCGGTTTGATCGAGCTGAACGAAGCGTTCGCCTCGCAATCGATCCAAGTCATCCGCGAACTTGGGTTGGATGAAGACATTGTCAACGTCAACGGCGGGGCGATTGCTCTAGGCCACCCGCTCGGCTGCACGGGCGCGAAGCTGACCTTGTCTTTGCTTTACGAAATGCGGCGCCGCAACGTGCAGTTCGGCATCGTCACGATGTGCATCGGCGGCGGCATGGGAGCGGCCGGCGTGTTTGAACTGCTGCCATAAGGAAGCCGGACGAGTTGGCCGTCGGACGGATCGACCGCCCTAGGTCAAAGCGGTTCGGCTGCCGGTCCCAAGTCGGCAAGAGGGCCGAAACAAGGAGATGAATGCTGGATTAGAGAACTGACGAAAATCGCGCCCCGGCGCAGCCGCCAGGGCGCCTAGGCCAACACGATCAAAGGTTGCTGGGCGGATGCCGCCCGGATTATCCATCATTTTTCGGGGGAGGAAACGAACGATGGCGAAAACAATGGAAGAAGCGATCAAAGGCGGCAGCTTTTTAATCGAAGACATTCCGGCCGAGCGCGTCTTTACGCCGGAAGATTTCACCGACGAGCATCATATGATTGCCAAAACGACGGAAGAGTATGTTAACAATGAAGTGCTCCCGCAGCTGGAGCATTTGGAAAACCATGAGTTTGACCGTTCCGTGAAACTCCTTCGCAAAGCGGGCGAACTCGGTTTGCTAAGCGCCGACATTCCGGAAGAATACGGCGGGTTGGGTCTGGATAAAGTGAGCTCGGCCATCATCGCAGAACAGATGGCGCCGGCCGGCGGTTTTGCGATTTCGCACGGGGCGCACGTCGGAATTGGCTCGCTGCCGATTGTGTTGTTTGGCACGGAAGAACAAAAGCAAAAATATTTGCCGCAGTTGGCGACTGGCGAAAAAATCGCCGCCTATGCCTTGACGGAGCCGGGATCGGGTTCGGACGCCCTCGGCGCGAAAACGACGGCGAGATTAAACGCGGAAGGCACGCATTACATTTTAAACGGCGAAAAGCAATGGATCACCAACTCCGGTTTTGCTGATGTGTTTGTCGTCTATGCAAAAGTCGACGGCGAACATTTCACCGCGTTCATCGTGGAACGCGACTTCCCGGGCGTTTCAACTGGTCCGGAAGAAAAGAAAATGGGGATTAAAAGCTCGTCGACAAGAACGCTCATTTTGCAAGATGTGCCGGTGCCGAAAGAAAACGTCCTCGGTGAAATCGGCAAAGGCCACGTCATCGCCTTCAACATTTTAAACATCGGCCGCTACAAGCTCGGACTGGGCGCGGTCGGCGGCGCGAAGCGGGCGCTCGAAATCACGCTCAAATACGCGAACCAACGCCAGCAGTTCAAACGCCCGATTTCGCAGTTTACGCTGACGCAAGAAAAATTTGCGACGATGGCGTCGCGCCTGTATGCCGCCGAAAGCTCGGTGTACCGCACGGTCGGCTTGTTCGATGAACGGATGGGCCTGCTCGATGGGGAAAAAGCGAAAGACGGCAGGGAAGTGGCGAAATCGATTGCCGAATACGCGATCGAGTGCTCGCTGAACAAGTTTTTCGCGACCGAGGTGCTCGATTACATCGTGGACGAAGGCGTGCAAATCCACGGCGGCTACGGCTTCATGCAGGAATACGAAATTGAGCGCGCCTACCGCGATTCGCGCATCAACCGCATTTTTGAAGGGACGAATGAAATCAACCGCCTGCTCGTGCCGGGCATGTATTTGAAAAAAGCGCTAAAAGGCGAGCTGCCGCTCTTCCAAAAAGCGCAGCAGCTGCAAGAAGAGCTGATGATGATGACGGCCGAAGAACCGGGAACGGGCGCGCTCGAACAAGAGAAATATTTGGTGCGCAACGCGAAAAAAATCGCCTTGATGGTCGCCGGGCTAGCGGCGCAAAAATTCGGTCCGAAAATTGAGGAAGAGCAAGAAGTGCTCGTGAACATCGCCGATATTGTCGCCAACATCTACGCCATGGAATCGGCGCTTCTCCGCACCGAAAAAGCGATTAATGCGGGCGGGGAAGAGAAACACAAACAAAAATTGCTCTATACGCAAATTTTCTGCCAAGAGGCGTTCAATGAAATTGAGGCGCATGCGAAAGAAACGCTTGTCGCCGTCGAACAAGGCGACACGCTGCGGATGATGCTCGCCGCTCTCCGCCGGTTGACGCGCCATACCCCGATCAATGTGATCGCGAAAAAACGCGAGGCGGCTGCCGCCCTCATTGAAGCGGAACGGTATATTGTGTGATAATGGGAAGTGCCAGGCGTTTGCCTGGTGCTTCTTTTTCCATGAATTCCAAGCCGTCGAATGAAAGGGAGGAATGCGGATGGCGCTGACGCTCTACTGGTATCCAAAATGCGGAACGTGCCGGAAGGCGAAGCGTTGGCTCGATGAACACGGCATTGAGGTGCAAACGGTGCATTTGGTCGACGAGCCGCTGACGAAAGAACAGCTCGCCGACTTGCATCGAAAAAGCGGGCTGCCGCTCAAAAAATTTTTCAATACAAGCGGCATGAAATACCGCGAACTCGGATTGAAAGACAAGCTCGATGGCGCCTCGGAAGACGAGATGCTCACGTGGCTCGCCTCGGACGGCATGCTCGTCAAGCGGCCGATTTTAACGGACGGCGAGCGGGTCGTGGTCGGATTCCGCGAACAAGACTACGAATCGTGTTTTGCCGGGCGCGTTTCGACGGAAACATAAAAAATTTGGCCGAAATGAAATGAATTCAGTGAGTTTTGGCGAAAAATCGGTTATGATGAAAAAGAACACAACTTGCCGCACTGGAGGGATTTGATGAACACGCCGAAAGAACTCCGTTATTCGAAAGAGCATGAGTGGGTGCGCGTCGAAGGGGACAAAGTGCGCATCGGCATCACCGATTTCGCCCAATCGGAGCTGGGCGACATCGTGTTTGTCGAGCTGCCGGAAGTCGGCGCGGAACTGACAGCGAACGAGCCGTTCGGCAGCGTTGAGTCGGTGAAAACCGTCTCGGAATTGTATGCGCCGATCAGCGGCACGGTCGTCGAAGTGAACGAAGCGTTGAACGACAATCCGGAATATGTGAACGAATCACCGTATGAAAAAGCATGGATGATCGTTATTGAGCCGAAAGACTTAAGCGAAGTGGACAACTTGTTGACGGCCGAACAATACGAAGCGATGATCAACGAAGGATAAACGTTCCTGCAAAGTTCGCTTCGAACCGGGCCCCTATACATACCGGAATGTGATGAAAAAGGGGTGCTCGTGATGGTGTTGCAAACGAAGCAACTGGATGTCACGGACCGGGTCACCGGCAAATGGAACGGCCGCACGATCGAACTGTACGAGGGAGGCGAGCTCATCGGCCGCCTTCCGCTTCCTGCGGCTGTAGCGTGGAAAAACGGATAAAGCGAACAAATGGAAAAATTTGAAAATGGATCACCGCTACCGTTGAACCGGATCAAAAATATGTCGACTGCGACGGGGAGGCGGGCTGGTGTTAGGAGGCAACGGCGGATGGCCGTTGCTTTTCTGTTGCCATACAATATTGTATCCTCATTCACGTTAGGTGGGTCGGACATGCGACAGGTGGAAAAAGTGATTATTGTGGAAGGGCGGTCAGATAAGGAAAAAGTGGCGGCCGTGCTGAACGAGCCGGTTGTCATCATTTGCACGAACGGCACGATCAGCGATGCGCGCCTTGAGGAGCTGGCCGATGAACTCGAAGGGCGGGATGTGTACGTGCTCGCCGATGCCGACGAGGCGGGGGAAAAATTGCGCCGGCAGTTCCGCCGGGTGTTTCCGGAAGCAGGGCATATTTACATTGACCGGGCGTATCGCGAAGTGGCCGCCGCCCCGATCTGGCATTTGGCGCATGTGTTGCTGCGCGCCCATTTTGACGTCCGTATCGAATCGTTCATGAGAGGAAGAGGCGAGTGAACACAATCGGTCGAAACGATATTAAGCGAATGGTGGAAGGGGAGCCGCTTCTCGCTCTTTCGTTGTATACCCCGCTGTGCGGCACGTGCCAGTTGGCGAGGCGCATGCTTGTTGTCCTAGAACAATTGTTTCCGGACATACCGTTTTGCGAAACGGACATCAACTACATCCCCGAGCAGGCGGCGGCGTGGAAAATTGAAAGCGTTCCGTGCTTGCTTCTTTTCGCCGGCGGAGAGATCATCGGCAAATGGTATGCGTTCCATTCGGTCCCTTATTTGTACGAAGCAATCCGCGCCCGTTTGCCGCGTTGACGATCCGCCATTTTTTGACGCCGTTTGACACATTTCTTGGGAAATGACAAAAACGGCGTTGGTTCGCCACGGCGGCTGTCGAGATTTTTGTAAAGGATTCTCCCCCTTCGGCATGGAAATAAAAGGACAAAGGAGATGGGGGGAGGATGCTCAATGGAAATGCGCGAGTTGGTAGGGCAGTTTATGGAACGGATGCAAACGTTGCGCCATTTGTTGCCGATTTTGCCGGATGAGCAGCTGTATGTCCGCTTTGAAAGCGAGGAAGAGACCGCCATGGTGGCGCTCGGCAAGGAGCTTACCGCCGGAAGGGAACCTGATGAACGGAACGTCTTGACGGTGCGCGGCTCCAAAAAAGCGCTTTGCTCGCTTTTAGGCGGCGAACTGAAGCTGCAGCAGCTCGTCCGGCTGCGCGAAGTGCATGTATCGGGAAGCTTTCGTCATCTGTTGCTGCTTGAGTCGCTCCTCCATTTGGCTAAGCCGTATCGGCATGTTGGGTGAAATTTTTATTGACAATGTTCGACACAAGGTGATACAATCACAGCTGTAGTCAATCGAATAGGCGATTGTTGCGCTCTTATCAAGAGAGGTGGAGGGATGTGCCCAATGAAGCCCGGCAACCGTCAGCGCGTGCGCTGAAAAGGTGCCAATTCACACAAAGCGGCCTGCTTTGAGAGATAAGAGACGGAATGGTGCACAATACCTTTCTGTTCTCTGCGGGCAGAAAGGTTTTCTTTTTGCGCTCCGCCGCCTTGGGGAGGAAGGTGAAACGATGATCACACTCGAACATGTGACAAAAATCTATCAAGCGGCTAACGGCTCGGTCACGGCCGTCGACAATGTGTCGCTTGAGATTCGCGAAGGGGAAATTTTCGGCATTATCGGCTATAGCGGCGCGGGGAAAAGTACGCTCATCCGCTTGCTCAATGGGCTCGAGAAGCCGACGGGCGGCCGGGTGGTCGTCGCCGGCCGCGACATGGGGCGCATCAAAGGGCGGGAGCTGCGCAAGGCGCGTCAAGAGATCGGGATGATTTTCCAACATTTCAACTTGCTTTGGTCGCGCACAGTGCGGGAAAACATTGCGTTTCCGCTCGAGATTGCGGGTGTTCCGAAAGCGGAGCGGCAAAAACGGGTCGATGAATTGATCGAGCTCGTCGGGCTCACGGGGCGGGAAGAGGCGTATCCGTCGCAGTTGAGCGGCGGGCAAAAGCAGCGTGTCGGCATTGCCCGGGCGCTCGCCAACAACCCGAAAGTGCTGCTTTGCGACGAGGCGACATCGGCGTTGGACCCGCAGACGACCGATGCGATTTTGGACCTGCTTGTCGACATCAACAAGCGGCTCGGGCTGACGATTGTGCTGATCACCCATGAAATGCACGTCATCCGCAAAATTTGCGACCGCGTTGCGGTGATGGAAAGCGGCAAAATCGTTGAGCAAGGCGACGTGCTGCACGTGTTCCGCAACCCGCAGCAGCCGATCACGAAGCGGTTCGTCAAGCAGCTCGTCGAGCCGGAAGAGACGGAAGAGGCGATTTCTCATTTGTTTGGCCAATACCCGAGCGGGCTGATCGCGCAGCTGACGTTTGTCGGCGCGGCAGCCGGAAAGCCGCTCATCACCGAAGTGGTGCGTCAGTTTGCCGTCGATGTCAACATTTTGCAAGGGAAAATTTCGCAAACCCATCAAGGCGCTTATGGGGTGCTGTTTGTGCACATCGATGGGGCGGCGGATGAAATTGCCCGGGCGCTTGACTACATTCAAAGCCAGCAGGTGGCGGTGGAGGTGATTCACGATGCTCGCTAACCTCCTGCCGAACGTCCAATGGGAGACAATGTGGGCGGCGACGGTCGAGACGCTGTATATGACGGGAGTGGCGGTGGCGGCCACTTTCGTCCTCGGAATCGTTCTTGGCTTGCTTCTATTTTTGACAGCGAAGGGCAACCTATGGGAAAACCGGTTTGTCAATACAGTGATTGCGGCGTTTGTGAACATTTTCCGCTCGATTCCGTTTATTATTTTGATCATTTTGCTCATTCCGTTTACCACCTGGCTTGTTGGGACGATGCTTGGCGCCAATGCGGCGCTGCCGGCTTTGGTCATTGGGGCCGCGCCGTTTTACGCCCGCATGGTCGAAATCGCTCTTCGCGAAATCGACAAAGGCGTCATCGAAGCAGCCCAAGCGATGGGCGCCTCAACGTGGACGATCATTTGGAAAGTGCTGCTGCCGGAATCGTTGCCGGCGCTCGTCTCCGGCATTACGGTGACGGCCGTGTCGCTCGTCAGCTATACGGCGATGGCTGGAGCCATCGGCGCCGGCGGGCTTGGGAACTTGGCGTATTTGGAAGGATTCCAGCGCAGCCATAACGATGTGACGTTTGTCGCGACCGTGTTGGTGCTCGTCATTGTCTTTGTCATTCAGTTGATCGGTGACGTTGTCACTTCCAAAATTGATAAACGATAAGGAGGAAGAAAACGATGAAAAAATGGCTTGGCGCCCTGTTCGCTGCTGTTCTTGTCTTCGCTTTGGCGGCGTGCGGCGGCAACGACAACAACAACGCGGCCGAGGGGGGCAAAGGCGGCGAATTGGTGAAACTGAAAGTCGGCGCGTCGAACGTGCCGCACGCGGAAATTTTGGAAAAAGCGAAACCGATTTTGAAAGAAAAAGGCATCGACTTGGAGATCATTACGTTCCAAGATTACATCTTGCCGAACAAAGCGTTGGCTGATAAAGACATCGACGCCAACTACTTCCAGCACATTCCGTACTTGGAATCGCAAATGAAAGAACACGGCTATGATTTCGTCAACGCCGGCGGCATTCATATCGAGCCGATCGGCTTATACTCGAAAAAATACAAAAGCATTGAAGAACTGCCGGACGGCGCGACGATCATCATGAGCAACTCGGTCGCCGACCATGGCCGCATTTTGTCGATGCTGCAAGAAAAGGGGCTCATTAAGCTGAAACCGGGCATCGATAAAACGAAAGCGACGGTCAACGACATCGTCGAAAACCCGAAACATTTGAAATTTAAAGCGGACGTCGATGCTGGACTTCTGCCGCAAATTTACAAAAACGGCGAAGGCGATGCGGTGCTGATCAACGCCAACTATGCGCTTGACGCCGGTTTGGACCCGGCGAAAGACCCGATCGCCGTGGAGTCGCCGAAAAACAATCCGTATGTGAACATTGTGGCGGTGCGCAAAGGCGATGAAAACCGAAAAGAAATCAAAACGCTTGTCGAAGTGCTGCAATCGAAAGAAATTCAAGATTTCATCAAAGAAAAATACCACGGCGCCGTCATTCCAGCGGCGGAAAACAATCAATAACGGAAGCGAATCGCTTCCGTTATTTTTTGCACAAAAAAGAGCCGCACGAAAGTTCAAAACCGTTTTGGATGGAGAGACGCCGCGGCCGGTCTGTTTTCCCGCGCTTCATCGGTTGTTCAAACGCGCCAGTACGGCGGCGAGCATGACGATGATGACGCAGTTTTGCAGGACGATCACAGCCGTTAAGCTGAAGGCGCCGTCTCCCTGTTCACCGAGGGTGTTGCCGATGATGATCCACGTCAAAAACGAAGCGAAAGCGGCGGTTAAGGCAAAGACAACCCAACGAATCAATCGCATTTCCCCCTTTTGTATTGATGATGGCAGTTGAACAGAACAGGCGGTTTTCATCATGACGTTCCATCTATGATCGCGAAACGGTGGTGTTTCCACACCCTTTCAATACCATTCGTTTATGCATCGGTCGAATCCTCCCTTCACCGCTACAAAGAAGGGATAGGGGCGTTCACCCAAAAAACTTCCGAACGTAGCCGAGCGGTTTAACGCGTTTACGGAAGCGTGCTTTGCCGAGGGAGCGCTGTCGAAAAAAGAAAAACAATTGATCGCCCTTGGCATCAGCTTGGCGACGCAAGATGAGTATTGCACGATTTACCATGCGAAAGGCTGCCTTGATGAAGGAGCGTCGGAACGGGAAATTTTGGAAGTATGCGCGGTGGCGGCCGCGTTTGGCGGCGGGGCGGCGATGAGCCAGGCGGTGACGCTCGTGCAAGAATGCCTCCGCGAGCTGCGGGCGGCTCACTAGACTCCGGAAAAAACGGGGTCTTTTTTTGGCAAAAACTCGTACAAGCTTGCGGTTTTCGTGTAAAATAGTAAAAGGCGCTGTTTTTTCACACGGTCATCGTGAAAAACAGAGCAGGGAAGTTGCAGGAAGTTTTCATTTGTTATAAAATTGTAATGAGAATAAAATGAGAATGAGCGATCGCTAGAAGACAAGCGAGTGAATTGACTCTCAATTGAGAATTGGAGGTATGCTGCATGGCGGTATTGACGATTCGCAATCTCCACGTCGCCGTGGAGGGAAAGGAAATTTTAAAAGGAGTGGACTTGGAAGTCAAAGGTGGGGAAATCCACGCCATCATGGGCCCGAACGGAACGGGGAAGTCGACGCTGTCATCGGCCATTATGGGCCATCCAAAATATGAAGTGACAGAAGGATCGGTGACGCTCGACGGCCAGGATATCCTTGAGATGGAAGTCGACGAGCGGGCGCGCGCCGGCCTGTTTTTGGCGATGCAATATCCGAGTGAAATCAGCGGGGTGACGAACGCCGACTTTTTGCGCGCGGCGATCAACGCCCGCCTTGGCGAAGGCAACGAAATTTCGCTTATGAAATTCATCCGCAAGCTCGATGAAAAAATGGCGTTTTTGGAAATGAATCCGGATATGGCGCACCGCTATTTGAATGAAGGATTCTCGGGCGGGGAGAAAAAGCGGAACGAAATTTTGCAGCTGATGATGCTTGAGCCGAAAATCGCCATTTTGGACGAGATCGACTCCGGCCTCGATATCGACGCGCTCAAAATCGTCGCCAAAGGCGTCAACGAAATGCGCAGCAGCGAGTTCGGCTGTTTGATCATCACCCACTACCAGCGGCTGCTCAACTACATCACCCCGGATTATGTGCATGTCATGATGCAAGGGCGCATCGTCAAGTCCGGCGGTCCGGAGCTGGCGCAGCGGCTTGAGGCGGAAGGGTACGACTGGATCAAAAAAGAACTCGGCATCGAAGACGAAACGGTCGGACAAGAAGCGTAAGCGTTAGGAGGAGGACTATGGCGACAGAAACGAAAATCCCATTCGATGAAACCTACATCCGCACGTTCTCAAGCGGACGCGGCGAACCGGGCTGGCTGACCGAGCGGCGCCTTGAGGCGCTTCGGTTGGCGGAGCGGCTGCCGCTTCCGAAACCGGAGAAAACGAAAATCGACAATTGGAACTTCACTGGCTTCTCACGCCATGCCGTTGACAGTGCGCCATATGCCGGCCTCGATGACTTGCCTGAAGCGGTCAAGGCGCTCATGCAAGCCGGCGAAGGAACGAAAAATTTGTACGTGCAGCGCAACCATACGCCGGCGTATGTGTCGCTGTCCGATGAGTTGAAGGAGAAGGGCGTCATTTTCACCGACATCTTCACCGCAGCGCGCGAGCATGGCGACTTGCTGAAAAACTATTTGATGACGGCGGTCAAGCCGGATGAGCACCGCCTTGCCGCGCTCCATGCGGCGCTGCTCAACGGCGGTGTGTTTGTCTATGTACCGAAAAATGTGGAGATTGAAACGCCGCTTCAGGCGGTCTATATTCAAGACGAAGACGACATCGCCTTGTTTAACCATGTCATCGTCGTGGCGGAAGACAACAGCCGCGTCGTGTTTGTCGAAAATTATATATCAGCAAGCCGCGAAGGAAACGCGGTCGTTAATGTGGTCGCCGAGGTGTTTGCTCAAGCGAACGCAAGCGTCTTTTTCGCCGCTGTCGACCATTTGGCCAAAGGCACCACGACGTATGTCAATCGGCGCGGCATCGCCGGGCGCGATGGACGGATCGAATGGGCGCTCGGGCTGATGAATGACGGCAATACGGTCTCCGAGAACATCACCCGCCTTGTCGGCGACGGCTCGTTCGGCGATACGAAAACGGTCGCGGTCAGCCGCGGCGAGCAAGTGCAAAACTTTACGACGAGCGTCATCCATTACGGCAAGCATACAGAAGGGACAATTTTGAAGCACGGTGTTGTCCGCGACAGCGCGACCTCGATTTTCAACGGCATCGGCAAAATTGAGCACGGCGCGTCAAAATCGAACGCCGAGCAGGAGTCGCGCGTCTTGATGTTGAGCGAAAAAGCGCGCGGCGATGCGAACCCGATTTTGTTGATTGACGAAGACG
The DNA here is from genome assembly GCF_002809985.1 of Geobacillus sp. WSUCF-018B. NCBI lineage: Bacteria > Bacillati > Bacillota > Bacilli > Caryophanales > Anoxybacillaceae > Geobacillus > Geobacillus sp. WSUCF-018B. Next base: position 4,497 of record NZ_PIJF01000045.1, on the reverse strand, counting down.
ACGTCATGGCGGGCCATGCGGCATCGGTGGGACGCGTCGATCCGATCCAATTGTATTACTTAATGAGCCGCGGCATTCCGAGACGTGACGCGGAACGGCTCATCATCCACGGCTTTTTGGCGCCGGTCGTCGAGGCGATTCCGATTGAAGGTGTGAAAAACCAATTAATTGAAGTGATTGAAAGGAAAGTTCAATCATGAATGTAAACGACATTCGCGCGTTGTTTCCAATTTTGCATCAGGATGTCAACGGCCATCCGCTCGTTTATTTCGACAGCGCGGCGACATCGCAAAAGCCGCTGCCGGTGATTGAGGCGCTTGACCGCTATTACCGCGAGTACAACTCGAACGTCCACCGCGGCGTCCATACGCTCGGGACGAAGGCGACCGATGCGTACGAAGGCGCGCGCGAAAAAGTGCGGCGGTTTTTAAACGCTCAATCGGCGCAGGAAATCATCTTTACGCGCGGCACGACCGCTGCGCTCAACTTGGTCGCTGCAAGCTACGGGCGCGCCAACGTCAAAGAAGGCGATGAGATCGTCATCACGTACATGGAGCATCACAGCAACTTGATTCCGTGGCAGCAGCTGGCGAAGCAAACGGGGGCGACGTTAAAATACATTCCAATGCAGGAAGACGGCACGATCGATCTGCGCGATGTCGAGGCGACCGTCACCGAAGCAGCGAAGATTGTCGCCATTGCTCATGTATCGAACGTGCTCGGGACGATCAACCCGGTGCGGGAGATCGCCCGCATCGCCCATGAGCGCGGCGCGGTCGTCGTCGTCGATGCGGCGCAAAGCGCTCCGCATATGAAGGTCGATGTCCAAGAACTTGATTGCGATTTTCTCGCCCTTTCCGGCCATAAAATGTGCGGGCCGACGGGAATCGGCGTATTATATGGCAAAAAGAAATGGCTTGAGCAGATGGAGCCGGTCGAGTTCGGCGGCGAAATGATCGATTTTGTCGAGCTGTACGACTCGACGTGGAAAGAATTGCCGTGGAAGTTTGAAGGCGGCACGCCGATCATCGCCGGGGCGATTGGCCTTGGGGCGGCGATCGATTTCCTCGAGCAAATCGGGTTGGATGCCATTTCTGCCCATGAGCACGAGCTGGCGCAATACGCACTCGAACGGCTGGCTGGCATCGACGGCGTCACGGTATATGGCCCGAAAGAACGGGCGGGGCTTGTGACGTTTAACATCGACGGGGTGCATCCGCACGATGTGGCGACGGTTCTTGACGCCGAAGGGATCGCCATCCGCGCCGGCCACCATTGCGCCCAGCCGCTCATGAAATGGCTCGGCGTGACGGCGACCGCCCGGGCGAGCTTTTACCTTTACAATACGAAAGAGGAAATCGACCGGTTCATCGCCGCATTACAGAAAGCGAAGGAGTACTTCAGCCATGTCTTCTAATCATCCGTTGGACCAGCTTTACCGCCAAGTCATTATGGATCATTATAAAAACCCGCGCAACCGCGGGGTGCTTGAGGGCACGAACGTCGATGTCAACATGAACAACCCGACGTGCGGCGACCGCATCCACTTGACGATGAAAGTTGAAGACGGAAAAGTCGCCGACGTCAAATTTGAAGGGGAAGGCTGTTCGATTTCGATGTCGTCGGCGTCGATGATGACGCAGGCGATCAAAGGGAAAACGGTGGAGGAAGCGCTTCGGCTCGCCCACATTTTTTCCGACATGATCCAAGGGAAAGAGTACGACGATTCCGTCGACCTTGGCGACATCGAAGCGCTCCAAGGCGTTTCCAAGTTTCCGGCCCGCATCAAATGCGCGACGCTCGCGTGGAAAGCGCTCGAAAAAGGACTGCATCACCACTAAGTCTAAAGGAAGGTGAACCGAGATGGCGAAAAAAGCACCGGAAATCGGTGAATACAAGTACGGCTTCGTCGACAAGGACGTCTCCGTCTTCCGCGCCCAGCGCGGCTTGACGCGTGAAGTCGTCGAAGAAATTTCGCGGATGAAAAACGAACCGCAATGGATGCTCGAGTTCCGCTTAAAAGCGCTCGACATCTTCTACAGCAAACCGATGCCGCAATGGGGCGGCGACTTGTCAAGCCTCGATTTCGATGAAATTACGTACTACGTCAAACCGACGGAAAAATCGGGCCGCTCATGGGATGAAGTGCCGGCGGAAATTAAAGCGACGTTCGATAAATTAGGGATTCCAGAGGCGGAACAAAAATATTTGGCCGGCGTCTCGGCGCAATACGAATCGGAAGTCGTCTACCACAACATGAAAGAAGACCTCGAAAAACTCGGTGTCATCTTTAAAGACACCGACTCGGCGCTGAAGGAAAACGAAGACTTGTTCCGCGAGTATTTCGCCAAAGTCGTGCCGCCGACGGACAACAAATTTGCGGCCTTGAACTCGGCCGTCTGGTCGGGCGGTTCGTTCATCTACGTCCCGAAAGGCGTCAAAGTCGATACGCCGCTTCAGGCGTACTTCCGCATCAACTCGGAAAACATGGGGCAGTTTGAACGGACGCTCATCATCGTCGACGAAGGGGCGCACGTCCATTACGTCGAAGGCTGTACAGCGCCGATTTACACGACGAACTCGCTTCATAGCGCGGTTGTGGAAATCATCGTCAAAAAAGGCGCCTACTGCCGCTACACGACGATCCAAAACTGGGCGAACAACGTCTTCAACTTGGTGACGAAGCGCGCCGTCTGCGAAGAAAACGCGACGATGGAATGGATTGACGGCAACATCGGCTCGAAGCTGACGATGAAATACCCGGCCGTCATCTTAAAAGGCGAAGGGGCGCGCGGCTTGACACTGTCGATTGCTATCGCCGGCAAAGGGCAGCACCAAGACGCCGGGGCGAAAATGATTCATCTGGCGCCGAATACGTCGTCGACGATCGTCTCGAAGTCGATCTCGAAACAAGGCGGCAAGGTGACGTATCGCGGCATGGTCCATTTCGGCCGCAAAGCGTCCGGCTCGCGCTCGAACATCGAATGCGATACGCTCATTCTCGACAACCAGTCGACATCGGACACGATTCCGTACAACGAAATTTTAAACGACAACATCTCGCTTGAGCACGAAGCGAAAGTGTCGAAAGTGTCGGAAGAGCAGCTGTTCTACTTGATGAGCCGCGGCATTTCCGAGCAGGAAGCGACGGAAATGATCGTCATGGGCTTCATTGAGCCGTTTACAAGAGAGCTGCCGATGGAATACGCGGTCGAGATGAACCGCTTGATCAAGTTCGAGATGGAAGGAAGCATTGGGTAAGCTTGATGAAGCAAGGGTGGAGCGTTCGCTTGGGGGTGCTTCCCCCACAAAACGCCCACATGATCGACGCAGGGCAAAACAAGGGAGCGGCCGGCGCTTATTCTCTCCGGTGGTCTCTGGAAGCGTCAAGGCCGCCCTGCAGGCCATTTCCTCCCTCATGGGAGCATGTTTTTAGGGGAGCGCTCTTTTTTGGGCGCTCCCCTGTCATTGATTTCAAATGCCAGGCGGATCTGTTCAGCCGTGTACGATCTCTCGGCTTAGTAGCCTTTTTAGGCGTGAAGTTAACAGCCATGTATAAAAAACATGATTTTATTCATTTTTCCCGATAGGGACTACGAAAGAGATGTTTAAGTTAAGTGCAACTTTTTATTGACAAATAATTTTTTTCTATAACATGGCATTGTTCGCTCTTCTTGCCACCGTGCCAGCTTGTTAGGTGATAAAGTAAAGACGGACATGGAGGTCGGAATTTCTTTATTACAACCTATATACAATTAAACTGTAGATGAGCATTTTTCACTACAATAATTTCTATGGTTAAAAGAGACAAACAGAGACCCTCTTACACGATGCGGAACTGTTTTTTGACTACATCAATGGTCATATCCTCCTATTCGCCACAGCTGAACCCGATCGAGCACTTGTGGAAATGGCTGAAAGACACCGTCATTGCCAATGTGTTTCATCAAGATCGAAACGATATCGCCCAAGCCATTGCTCGGTTTATGGATGACATCCATGAACGCCCGGAGGAAGTGCTGCAACGCTTGGGGTGTGCAGGATGACTGAGAAACTCACTCTTCATGTTGTATGTATATACTTACATTCTACAGGAAAGGTGCTCTTTTTTCTATGATGTGGATGGGGATTATCGGTTAATCAACACGCCTGAAAAAAGAGGTGTTCAACAGCAACAAGAAAAAGGCATGACTAATCTAAATCATTATAAGGTAGGTGGCATTTTATTTTTATGAAACTTATATTTTCTGGAAAAAGTGGAATATTCATAAAGGTTCTCTTGTTAGTTATTTCATGGTTTATTATTTTATTCAGCTTGATGATTCAAAATTCTGATGCGTTCATTTATTGGTTTAATCCAAGCGTAGTATCCATTAGCGATGAAAGGTATTTTTATACGTAACTATTCAGCCACATCATAAAGTGAGCTGAATATTTTTTGCTTTTCCTGTCCATGATGTGAATATTGATAGACAAGGAGGTGAATCGCATGTTGAC
>NZ_PIJF01000044.1:0-28717 GCF_002809985.1 Geobacillus sp. WSUCF-018B | reverse complement strand
CGTTGCGACATCCTCTTTCGTTGCCATCGTCCGCTCGATGGTCCCGATGCGCTCATCCAGCGTTGCGACATCCTCTTTCGTTGCCATCGTCCGCTCGATRGTCCCGATGCGCTCATCCAGCGYTGCGACATCCTCTTTCGTTGCCATCGTCCGCTCGATAGTCCCGATGCGCTCATCCAGCGCTGCGACGTCTTCTCTCGTCGCTGCCACGGTCTGCTCAAGCCGCCCGATGCGATCATTCATCCGGACAACGTCTTCTCTCGTCGCTGCCACGGTCTCTTCGAGTTGCCCGACGCGTCCATTTAACCGCGCAACATCCTCTTTCGTCGCGCTCACCGTTTGTTCAAGCCGATCGATGCGATCATTCACCCGCACAACATCCTGTTTGGTCGCCATCTGATTCCGTATTTGCCGCAGCTCATCGAAAAGGCGCTCCACCCATTCATCCATTGTTTCACCCCCTTTCCTATTCGCTTTCCATTATACCATCATCCCTCCACCAGTTTCTATCATTTTCTCTGCCAATCGACACGCCAATAAAAAAGCCACCCCCATTTCCCGAGCAGCGGCCAGAAAACGAAGATGGCTATAAAAGCGATCAACACCATTATGAAATTTTTTGTTCCTGCAACGGCAGTGCAGCCGATTTTCTCGCCTTGCCGAAATGGAAGACGGCGTTTAAGATGATGGCGGTCATGCTGCCGGCGACGATGCCGCTGTCCGTCAAAATGCGCAGGCCCGCCGGAAGCTCAGCAAACAAGTTCGGCACCGCCGTCACCCCAAGCCCTATGCCGACCGAGCAAGCAATGATCAGCAAGTTTTCTTGCATAGCCAAATCGACTTGGCTTAACATTTTCACGCCGTAGGCGATGACCGTGCCAAACATAGCGAGCATGGCCCCGCCTAAAACCGGCGCTGGGATGATTGTCGCCACGGCGGCGATTTTCGGCACAAATCCAAGCAGGACAAGAAACGCCGCGGCAGCGTAAATGACATTGCGCGTTTTCACGCCCGATAGCTGAACAAGTCCGACGTTTTGCGAATACGTCGTATACGGAAATGCGTTCAACAGCCCGCCGATGATGATGGCCAATCCTTCAGCGCGGTAGCCGCCCGCCAAATCGTCATCGGTCAGCCGGCGGCGGCAAATGTCCGACAAAGCAAAGTAAACGCCGGTCGATTCGACAAGGCTGACGATCGCGACGAGCACCATGGTGAAAACAGCAGACCCATGAAACGTCGGGGCGCCAAAGTAAAACAACGTCGGCCAGTGAAGCCATGACGCTTCCGCAACCGGCGTCCAGTCCACTTTTCCCATCATGGCCGCGGCAAACGTTCCGGCTGCCATGCCAAGCAAAACAGAGATCGAGCGGATGAATCCTGTAAAACAACGATACAGCAAGATAATCAGCGCCAGGACGCCAAATGACAGCGCCAAGTTGGCCGGATCGCCGAAGTCTTTTGCCCCTTGCCCGCCGGCCATGTTGTTCACCGCCGCCGGGATGAGCGTCAAGCCAATAATGGTCACGACCGAGCCGGTGACAACTGGCGGAAACAACATCCGCAACTTGCCGAAATACGGACTGATGAGCACCACAACCGCTCCGGCGCAGAGGATCGCCCCATACACTGCCGGCATCCCGTACTGTCCGCCAATAGCGATCATCGGCCCGACCGCCGTAAATGTGCAGCCAAGCATAACCGGCAAGCCGATGCCAAACCACTTGTTTTTCCACGCTTGCAAAAACGTCGCAATGCCGCACGTCAATAAGTCAATGGCCACTAAATACGTCAGCTGTTCGCTCGTCAAATGCAACGCCCCGCCGACGATAAGCGGAACGACGATCGCCCCGGCGTACATCGCCAATACGTGTTGGATGCCGAGTGATCCAACTTGCCACCATTTCATCTTCATTGACTCATCACCTCGTCAGCAAATTGAATGACACCACCATCAAGCGACGCGATGCAGGCGAGCGATACGACGCGGAAGCCGCGCGCACGAAGCAATCGCCCGCCGTCTTGAAACGCCTTTTCAATGACGATGCCGATGCCGGCGACAACCGCGCCGGCTTGTTGGACAATCTCCGTCATTCCAAGCGCTGCCTGGCCGTTGGCTAAAAAGTCATCGATAATGAGCACCCGGTCACCGCTGTTAAGCAACGAACGGGAAACAACGATCTCGTTCGTCTCCTGCTTCGTAAACGAATATACTTCCGCGCGGTATACATCGTCGGCCATCGTCACTGGCCGCCGCTTGCGGGCAACGACAAGAGGAACGCCAAGTTCATAGGCAGCCATAAGTGCCGGGCTGATGCCCGATGACTCAAGCGTCAGCACTTTCGTCGGCCGCTCACAGTGAAACTTGGCGGCGAACTCCTCCCCAATCCGCTTCATCAAATGCGGGTCGACTTGATGGTTTAAGAAGCGGTCGACTTTCAGCACCCTGCCGGCCAGCACCTCTCCTTCAGCGGCAATTTTTTCGAGCAATTCGCGCATGCCAATCCCCTCCAAAATAAAAAAGCTTAAAAAACACCGGCCTCACTCATTCCATGAGTCAGGCAATGTCTTTTAAGCCAAAAGCAAACAGAAGGCGCAAAGCGGCCATGGCCGACTCCCTTCCGACATTGCCACTCATAGTCAGCCGATTTACGGTCGGCTGGTAGAGACTCGCAAGCCGTATTCTTGCGATTATATGAGTGAGTCAGCGTGATTCAGTTACTAGCAGTATACCATGGAAGGCAGCGGATGAGAAGCGGTTTTTGCTAAAAAGACGAACGTTAAAGTATAAAAAATATGGATTATTCGTTTTTATTCCTTTGCTGATACGAATCCGCCGGTTTGATTTTTCACCCAGTTAAGAACAAAACCGTTTCTATATAGACGCAATTTGAAGCTTTACCATTTGCATCCTTTCCGAAGATTTGACCCGACTGTCGGGCGACCGAACAACGCCGCTTCCAGGCCCATCGATGGGTCTGTGAAGCAAAGGGTTGTTCGGTCCTCCGTCAGTCGAAAATGGACAAACCGCTTTTCCGTCAAGGATCTGTTCAACTTCACCCGAACTTCAAAATGTGCAAGGTTTCAGAGTTCGACATAGCGGCATTTTCATCCCTTCGATGGTGACGAAATCTTTTTGTCATGGGAGTCTATATAGTTGCACCCGACCGAAGAGCAATCATTCGTTGCAACTCCTTTTTCCCCCATCTTTTTCATACATTTTTCACAATCGTCACCATTTGTTCAAACTTCTTGTGTTGTTTTTGTGAGAAAAGTCACTGTTGCGGCCGTTTTGTACGGTTATGATAGTGTCAAAGCAGGGAAACTCGCGCTTGGCGCACCTGCCTGTCAACGTTATGGGGGATGAATCCAAAACGCACGAGGAGGGATGAAAGGATGGCCAAACCAGAGCGGACAAAACCGACGGCAATGGCCCGGCAAACAAAAAAGGAAAAAGAGCCGGCGCTCGGCGGCACGCTGGCGTCTGTGTTTTTGCTCGGCTTTTTCATCATTTTCGCCTGGGTCAGCGTCTACTTGTTATTTTTACACCGCCTGTAAGCGGCAAGGGAGGGACTGGATATGCACATTCATAAATACGAAAAAATTTGGCTGACGTTCGGCATCGGCTGTCTCGTTGTCTTTTTAACCGTCGTCGGCGTGAGCGCTTTCGCTGCCGGACAGCAGCCGCCAAGCTGCCTGACGACGATCGATCCAGAGAAAGTGGACACGACCCCGCCATTCAATCAGCCTGGGCTTGTCAAAAAAGGAAATAACGAGTACGAACTAAACATTGTTGTCGCGGCGTTTTCCTTTACGCCAAATACCATCGAAATTCCAAAAGGAGCGAAAGTGACGATTAACGTCACCTCGAAGGATGTGATCCATGGATTTCAAATTCCAGGAACAAACATCAACATGATGGTCGAACCTGGCTACGTCAACAGTTTGACGACGACGTTTGATGAGCCCGGCGAATATACGATTCTCTGCAATGAATATTGCGGCGCCGGCCACCATATGATGACGGCGCGCATTAAGGTGGTGGAGTAACATGGTACAATCGTTGGAAAAAGTCGATCGCCGCGACGCCAAACTGGCGCTGGCGCATTTAGCTGTCGCTTTTGTTGCTCTCGCATTAGGCGGCTTCGCCGGCCTGTTGCAAACACTCGTCCGTTCCGGCAAGTTTGAGCTGCCGGCTGGGATCAGCTATTACACGATTTTGACGACGCACGGCGTCTTGCTTGGGCTTGTGCTGACGACGTTTTTCATTATCGGCTTTCAGTTCGCCGCGGTCAGCCGCACGACCGGATCGCTCTCGGACGGTTCGTGCCGGCTCGGCTGGATCGGTTTTTGGATGATGACGGCAGGGACGGCCTGCACAGCCTTTTTCATCCTAACCGGCCAAGCATCTGTCTTATATACGTTTTACGCGCCGCTTCAGGCGCACGCTGGCTTTTACATCGGCTTGGCGCTCGTCGTCGTCGGCAGCTGGGTGAGCGGTTTTGGAATGTTTGCCCATTATGCACGCTGGCGGAAGGCGCACCGCGGCCAGGCGAGCCCGCTGTTGGCGTTTATGTCTGTCACGAATATGGTATTATGGCTCATCTGCACGCTTGGCGTAGCCGCCACCGTCGTCTTTCAGCTTATTCCGTGGTCGCTTGGGCTCACGGATCGGGTGAACGTGCTCTTGAGCCGGACGCTGTTTTGGTATTTCGGGCATCCGCTCGTCTACTTCTGGCTATTGCCGGCGTATATGGTTTGGTACGCTGTCATTCCGAAAGTGATCGGCGGCAAAATCTTCTCCGATTCGCTCGCGCGGCTGGCGTTTATCTTGTTTTTACTGTTTTCGATTCCAGTCGGCTTTCACCATCAATTGCTAGAGCCAGGGATTTCGCCGTTTTGGAAGTACGTGCAAGTCGTCTTGACGTTTATGGTCATCATTCCGTCGCTCATGACCGCGTTTGCCATGTTTGCGACGTTTGAATCGTACGGCCGCTCGCAGGGGGCAACCGGCCTGTTCGGCTGGTGGCGGAAATTGCCGTGGGGCGACGCCCGCTTTTTCGCGCCGTTTGTCGGGATGCTGTTTTTCATTCCGGCCGGCACCGGCGGGATTATTAACGCCTCGCATCAACTCAACCAAGTCGTTCATAACACGATTTGGGTGACCGGCCACTTCCATTTGACCGTTGCCACGACGGTTGTGTTAACGTTTTTTGGCGCATCGTATTGGCTCATCCCGCATTTGACCGGCCGGGTGATGACGAAAGCGATGAACCGCCTCGCCATCATTCAAACGATCGTTTGGGCCGTTGGGATGACGTTTATGTCCGGCTCGATGCATTTTGCCGGCTTGCTTGGAGCGCCAAGACGTTCAGCGTTCTCGACGTACGGCAATTCGCCGCAGGCGCTCGAATGGATTCCGTATCAAATCGCACAAGCTGTCGGTGGAACGATCTTATTCATCGGCATCATTCTCATTCTCGTCATCGTCATCAACTTGGCATTTTTCGCCCCGAAAGGCGAAACCGAATTTCCGGTCGCCGAAGCGGCCGCCCCGCAGGAACGGGCCGCACTGGCGCTTGAAAACTGGAAACTTTGGATCGGCCTTGTCGTTGCGCTTATTTTGATCGCGTATACGGTGCCGCTGATCGACATTATCCAAAACGCCCCGCCGGGGTCGAAAGGATACAAACTATGGTAAAGCCATCCCCCCTCTTCGCTGCTAAAGAGGGGGGATTCGTTTATAAGCAGTAAATCGCCTTATATTTTTCTTCCAAATATTGAATGAGGTAATCGGCTTTCAGCGGTTCGCCCGTCGCATCGCGCACAAGGTCGAGCGGCTTTTTCGTTTTTCCGAATCGATGAATGCGCTCGGTCAGCCATTCACGAATCGGCGCGATGTTCCCTTCTTCAAGCAACGCCGCCATGTCGAGTTCTTTTTCGAGCGCCTGTTTGAATTGCGCCGCGTACATATAGCCGAGCGCATACGACGGAAAATAGCCGAAGCTGCCGCCCGACCAATGGACGTCCTGCAACACGCCGACCGCATCGTTGTACGGGCGGATGCCAAGATATTGCTCATATTTCTCATTCCATACGTCCGGCAAGTCCGCCGCTTCGATATCGCCAGCAAACAGCTGCTTTTCGATTTCGTAGCGGATGATAATGTGAAGCGGATACGTCAGTTCATCGGCTTCAATCCGGATCAGCGACGGCTTCGCCTCATTGATCGCCCGGTAAAACGCATCCAGCGAAACGCCGGCAAACTGCGATGGCGCGTATTGCGAAAGACGTGAATAATGCCGCTTCCAAAATGAATAGTGGCGGCCGACCATATTTTCGAAAAACAGTGACTGCGACTCGTGAATGCCCATCGATGCCCCACCGCAAAGCGGCGTGCCGACAAGCGTTTCGGAAATATGTTGTTCATACAGGGCATGGCCGCACTCATGAATCGTCCCGAAGATGGCGGTGCGAAAATCGCGTTCGTCGTAGCGCGTCGTAATGCGCACATCGTTTGGGTTCAACCCGATCGCAAACGGATGAACCGTCTCATCAAGCCGCCCTTTGCCAAAGTCATAGCCGAGTTCCGGAAGCAGCTCCAAAAGAAACGCCCGTTGCCGTTCTTTCGGAAACGCAGCAAACAAAAACGACGTATCCGGCTTATTTGGGGCGGCGGCAACGGCTTGTACAAGCGGAACGATGCGTTCACGCAGCCGGCCGAACAGCTGATCGAGCAGCTCGACCGTCATGCCCGGCTCATATTGATCAAGCAGCGTGTTGTACGGATGCCCTTCATATCCCCAGTACTCGATAAAACGGCGCTGAAACTCGATGATTCGCTCCAAGTACGGGCGAAAACGGGAAAAATCAGCGGTTGCTTTCGCCTCTTCCCAGACGCTTTCCGCTTTGGAGCGAAGCACTACATACTCCTTGTATTCGGTAACGGGAATTTTTTTATTGCGCTCATATTCTTTTTTGCACTCATCGAGCGTGCGCTGCGTCACTTCACCAAGCTGTTCATACACCCCTTTGGCTGACAGTTTGGCGATAAACGCCGCCATCTCTTCGGATATCGACATTTGGAACGCTTCCGCCGACAGCATGCCGATCACTTCCGAGCGCTGTCCGACTCCTTTCTTCGGAGCCCCGGTCCGCAAATCCCAATACATGAGGCCGATCGCCTCATGGTATCCCATCATTTTTTTGACGTATTCCAAAAATTGTTCTTCCATTCGCTTCATCGAGCCCCATCCTCCCACTGTTTTTGCTGGCCGTATCATCATTTCCATAACAAGGGGACATTTTCCTGCTGACGCATCGGGAAATATCCGCTTCGGCTGCAAAAAGAAAAAGGGAAGAACTTATTCTTCCCTCACCGCTATCGGCAGCACCTCTTTGACCGCTTGGATGACTTGCGCATCGTCGCGGTCAGTGACAAAAATGGAGACGATGCCGCGATCGTCGCGGGTGCGGATGAGCCGCCCGACCCCTTGACGGAGGCGGAGCAGCATGTACGGCACATCAACGCTCCAAAACGGATCACGGTATGCCTTCCGTTTCGCCTGAAACACCGGATCGTTCGGCGGATACGGAAGCGACCAAATGATGACGTTTGACAATGACGGCCCCGGGATGTCAAGCCCTTCCCATAAATGTTCCGAACAAAGCACGGTCTCCTCATTGCGCTGAAACTCGGCGACCAAATCGCTGATTTCACGGTCTCCCTCAAACAAGAACGAAAACGGTTCATCGGCCGCTTCTTCTTTAAATTGGAGCAGCTCTTCGCGCGTCGGGAACAAGATGAGCGCCCGGCCGCCGGTTTCGCGCAATTTTTCGAGCGCATAGCGATATTTTTCCGCAAACAGCGTCTCGCCGGCGCGGAACGTCGGCATATAAATTGTCATTTGCTCATCGTAATCAAACGGCGATGGCACGCTGAACGACAAATAGTCATCAATGCCCAAGCTTTGGGCAATATAGGCAAACGATTTTCCACTCGACAGCGTCGCCGATGAAAAGATAAACGGCATTCGTTTGCTGAACACTTTTTCGCGCAGCACTTCCTGCACGGTGCGCGGCATGACGACCAAAGTCGCCTCTTGGCGCGATGACTCAAGCCATGTGATCGCATCGGCGTTCGTCAAAAACAAGTCGAGCGAATATTGAATTTGATCCAAATATTCGTCCACGATGTTCAGCTGATAATGGTCGATCGTATACGTCTCGCTTTCAAACACAAGCTCATTGCCGATTTCAACGATTTGCCTGTGCAGCTGCTTCGCCCATTGCTGCAGGGCGGGCGACGGCGAAATTTCTTTCCGGTTCGATCCGGGAACGTCTTTCGCGCACGCTTTCAATTCCGCAAAAAAGCGCGCGCTCGTCTCCAACGTCTCCTCAATTAAATAAGCGAGCTGTTCACGGATGTCGTTTTCGAGCAGCCTTGTCAGCAGCATCTCAAGCGTCGTCTCTTTCATCCGGTACGTCAGCGCCTTTTGCGCGGCAAACTCAAGCAAATGCCCCTCATCGAACACGACGCAGCTCGCCTCCGGCAACAGCGGCAGCTGGCCTTCCCGCTTGCGCGCCTCATACGTCCAGACGTGTTCCATATAAAAATCGTGCGAACAGACGATCAAATCCGTCGCTTTTCGATAATAATCGCGCCAAAGCGTTTGGCCGCAGCGGTGCCGCTTTTCACATGTAAAACAATCCTGAAACGGGTCCCAGGCGATTTTTTTCCACTGCTCATCACTCAAATGGGCGTATTCCTTCCGGTCGCCATAGCGGTAAAACGACTGCATCGGTTTATTATCGTGGACGAATGCCGGAAGCTCATCAAAAATTCGCTCGTATAATTCGATATCCTCGTCATCATATGTCGTGACTTCTTCGAGCTTATTTAAACATAAATATTGATCCGGCGATTTGGCCAGCCGGACGTCGATATGCAGTCCAAGCACATCGGACAATTTGGCGATATCCCCTTCTTTTTTGACGAGCTGCTCGATCAATGTCTCATCCGCGCAGGCGATGATGGCCGGCTTGCCAGTGTAGCGGGCGTAACAAATCGCATACAGCAAATAGACGATCGTTTTTCCCGTGCCGACCCCGGCTTCGGCAAACATCACCTTTTTCTCGCGAAACGCGCGCTCGAGCTGGAACGCCATATAAATTTGCTCATCGCGCAGCTCAAACCCGGCCTCTGGCAAAATATCGTAAAAAACATCGCCGATCCATTGGCTGAGCTTGTCAAAGAAGTTTTCGTTTTTTTCTACTGTAAATGGATAACGATCATGGCTCATCGCCGCCACCCCTCCAAATTGGCATAAACTCCCCCGGCATCATCATGCATAAGCGCGCAACAAGTTTGTTGCGCGCTTATTCCCAATAACAAGACAATATTATGATGGATCGCCGCCGAGAAGTCAACTTCTAGCCTTCACGCGGCGGCCGCGGCCCCCAATATTGGTAGTAATGCGTTTCGATAAAGCCGTTAAACAGCTTGCGCCGTTTGGTTGCCGGTCGGCCGTAATGCGTTTCAAAGCCGCGGTGGGCGGTTAAGATATAGACCGACCACGTATCCAAAGAGGCGTAGGCGCGGCCGATGGCGCGATAGAGCGCTTCCACTTCCCGGCGTTCGCCAAGCCGCTCCCCATACGGCGGATTGCCGACAATCACTCCGTACCGCTTGTCCGTCCGAAACTGCTCCGCCCGCCCGACTCGAAACGACAATAAATCGGCAAGCCCTGCTTCCGCCGCGTTCGCCTTGGCGGTTTCCACCATGTGCGGATCGATGTCCATCCCGATAATATCCAAAGGCTGGTCATAGCGGGCCAGCGCTTCTGCTTCTTCGCGCGCGCGCTCCCACACTTGTTTCCCGATCCACGGCCATTGTTCGGAAACAAAGTCGCGGTTGAATCCAGGGGCAATGTTTTGGCCGATGAGCGCTGCCTCAATGGCGATCGTGCCCGAGCCGCAAAACGGGTCAACAAACGGGCGGTCCGGCGTCCAGTTGGTCAGCAGCACCAAGGCGGCGGCGAGCGTCTCTCTGAGCGGCGCTTCCCCTTGGCGGAGACGATAGCCGCGCTTGTGCAGCCCGGCGCCGCTCGCATCGATCGTCAAGGTGGCGATGTCCTTATGGAGCGCCACTTCGATGCGGTAGAGCGCCCCTGTTTCAGGAAACCACGACAGCCGATAGCGCTCCTTTAGGCTTTCAACAACCGCTTTTTTGACGATGGCTTGGCAATCGGAGACGCTGAACAACGTTGATTTCACTGATTTTCCAATAACAGGGAACGAGACGTCTTTCGGCAAATAATCAGCCCATGGCAGCGCCTTCGTCTGCTCAAACAACTCTTCAAACGTCGTCGCCCGAAACTCGCCGATTTTGAGCTTCACACGGTCGGCAGTGCGCAGCCAAAGATTGGCGCGGCAAATCGCAGCCGCATCACCTTCAAACATCACCTTGCCGTTTTCCACTTGGCATTCGTAGCCAAGCCGGCGCACTTCATCCGCCACAACCGCTTCGAGCCCCATCGCGGCCGTGGCAATGATTGAAAATCGCTCCATCCGCTTCCCCCTATTCTGGCAGGCAATATGTATTTCATCTCCAAGTATAACCATCCTGCAAAACAACCGATACAAGAAAAGCCCTCCTTCATGCAGGAGGGCTTTTCATGATGCCATCACCACGTTAATCATGCTCTATAAGCCATGTTCTGTACCTTCGTACTGCAAGCGGCTTTGCGCCTCGTACTCCGGCGGTAATCATCTATCTACAGGCTGCATGCGCCGCCTGTCCTTCCCTCCGTTCATTTCCTTCGGGAAGGTGCCCCTACCATCATTTGGGTTTCTCGCTCGTGGGGTTTACCGCGTTCCACCTCTAAGGTTTCCCTTAGAGCTCCGTCACTGTGGCACTTTCAGGGTAATCGAACCATATCCCGAGCCGGGACGTAGGTTCTTTCCCCGCCGTCAGCCCAGCCGAAGCCAGGCTGCCCTAGCTTATGGATTCGCTAGGCACGAACACTACGGGCATCTCAGCACCGTGCGAGCATGGACTTTCCTCTACGGCCGAAACCGGCCGCAGCGATTACCCGAGCATGATTAACGCTGCGAGCATCTTACAGTATAGCTGATCTTGGTGTGAGAATCAAGAAGAAAAAATTAGAAATCCCTGCATCAACTTCGCCCTGCCGGCTGGTTATTCATACAGTTTCCGGCCAAACACATGCTTTTCTAAGTTGGAAAGGCGCTGCAAAATGTCGTAGTTCGTCGTTCCCGCCGACATCGCCGGCCGTTTTTGAAGCTCCTCGACTTGCCGCTTCAGCCGGGCGTTTTCCTGGCGCAACTCGTCAATTTCTTGCTGAAATGCTTCATAATCTTTAATAATGAGATCCAAAAATTGATCCACTTCGTCTTGGTTGTACCCCCGTATGCTTACCTTAAATTCCTTTTCTAAAATGTCTTTCGGCGTTAGTTTTACGCGATTGGCTGACATGGCTTTTCACCTCAATCCGCATTCAACGATCATCTTCTCTTTATTTTTTCAGAAATTCAGCCGGTTGTCAATTGACGGTTGGCTTGCCGCATCGATCGGGAAGCCGCATGGCGCCCACGCAGACTTCCCGGCGGCGCCGAAACGCCGTCCTCCCGCCCAAACGCCGCCGGCTGCCGGCGTTTTCCATCCGTAAAAAAACAGAAGCCGACAAAGCGGCTTCTGTTTTTGGCCCTTACTATCGCAGCGGAAACGGCGGAAATGGCATCGGTCCCGGACCCGGGCAGTACAGATGGCGATTGGCAGCCTGAGCCACCGCCGATTCCGTATGCGGGAAATAATGTTGATGTTCATACAGGTGATGATAAACATGCATCGTATGCGATGGATGGATATGCGGCACAATCGTTGCTTCGAAATGATGCAAAACGTTGCAACGAGGCGGATGAACGATCGGCGCCGTTACATTCGGCAGGCAATGCATCATATTCCTCTCCTTTCATCAATTTAGGCTGTTGCTTGACAATACTAGCCTATGATGAACGGAGTGGACTCGTACTAGTATAAACACCCATTTTGAAGAGCCATTCGCGCCAACAATCTACCAGCTCTCTCGCTCCGGTGCTTCGGACGTTTTGGCATAGTCATTCGTCTTTTTGAATCCGTTATGCGGCGCCGGCCTCTCTGACGTTCATTAATAGATATAATTGAACACGACAAACGTCAAACCGACGACAATAAAAAAGAGATACAAAATTTTTTTGTACATGCTCCGCATCGTCTTCTTCTCCCTGCCATCGTTTTCGTTCATTCCGATGCCATTGTACACGTTTTTTCTTTTTTCTACAAGATTCACAACAAAAAGACGAAACATTTTCGTTTTCTGTCATATTTTGCGCTTGCCAGGGAAATGGGCGAGTTCTCGTTCTCACCCGTTTTTCTTGCGTTCAAGCCGCGCGAGCCGCCTGCGCCATTCCGCTTCTTCTTTCTCGCTATGTTGTCGGCTCATCCTAGCGAGCGACCGCCACGCTTCATATGCCATAACGGCATAACGGTGCGCTTCATCAAGGTCACGGAAATAATGTTCGTACGCTTTCGCCAGCTCAAGGCCCGCTTTCATCTTCCAATAGACGCCACACTCCAATAAGTCGCGCCAAAGCGCCGCCGCCTCGTCATACCGTTTTTCCTTCCGATATAAAAGCGACAGTTGCCACTTCGCCATATGCGCTTCTTTCGCCTGCCCGGCGCCCGCCTGTTCATAGACGCCCCGCGCGGCCGCCGTCTCCCCGACCGTTTCCAACCAGCGGGCGGCGGCCAGCTGTTCGCCTGGATCGGTGAGTTGGTTTGCGTCAAGCAGCTGAATCGACAAATGAATGTATAACACGATGAGCGACAACACGTCTTGCTCATTATGGCGCAAAACGGGCATGATCCGGTCGGGATGGGGCGTTTGCAAAAACGCTTGGTACATCATCGGCGCCAAAAAACCGGGCACATCATCGCCCCGCTCGACATAGAGAATGTGCCGCTCCACTTCCGAAAGGCGCAGCGAATCCAATTTGTCTTTCCATAAGCGGCGGGCGGCGTGATACAAATCAAAATGACCGAACGCGGGCAGCTTCGGCACCATGTCACGGACAAGGGCATGGCGCGTTTTCAGCCGCGGCCAGTCGAACGCTTTTCCATTGTACGTAACAAGCGTCGTATAGTTGACATCAGATAAGAAACTTTGATACAGCGCCACTTCCGCTCCGGGATGCGGCAAAAAATGCTGGCGGACGATGACGCAATCGCCGGCAAAGCGGGCATGGCCGAGCAAAAACATGACATTTCCCGCTCCGCTTGAAAGCCCCATCGTCTCCGTGTCAAAAAAGAATAAGTCGCTAACGGCAAACCCGCGGCACGAGAGCGGGTGGGAAAACGGCGCCTCCTGCCAGCGCCGGTGCACCTCATAAAACGCGCCGAGCCGATAGCGGCCGTGCTGATAGTCAAGCGGATACACCGTTTCCCGAATGAGGCAGTAATCGCCGGCAAACCAATACGGCTTGGCGCCGTACTCCCGCCAAACGTCGGCATACGGCACGTCCGTCACAGGTCGTCCGTCCGGTTTCTCCTCTTCTTTTTCTTCATCGTTCTCCTTTTTATGCCGGGCGGCAAGCAATTCTTTCCATTGCGACAGCTTTGGCTTCATCCGTCTCGCCCTTCCTTTCCGTCCAGTCTCGATGACCGGGAAGCTGCGCCGCAGGGCGCGGTTGGCGCTAAGCCGAGGAACCGCTCCGCACAGCGAGCTGTTCAGCTAAAAACTGCACCAATTCACGCTTGACCGGCATCCCTGCCGCATCAAGAGCACCGATGCACGATGGACAGCCATCCGCACACGGACAGCGCTCCACCCACTCTTTCACTTTCGCCAGCATTTGTTCATACCGCTCAAACAGCGCTTCCGATAAACCGATGCCGCCCGGATAGCGGTCATAAAGGAAAATGGTCGGCCGTCCGGAGTGCGGCGCCTTCAGCTGCGGCACAACATGAATATCCGAGCGGTCGCACATGACAAACATCGGCACGAGATGGCCAAGCACGTTGGCGATGCCCACCAGAATGTGCTCAAACAACGCCGGGGAAAACCGCGGCGGCACTTCCATCCATTCGAGCCATGCCGCCGACGTATGAAGCGTTTCTTCCGGCAGGCGGATCGGCCCCCATCCAATGTTTTCAAACGTCGACAGTTTCAACTTTTTAAACATCGTCGCCATCGCCCGGACCGATACATCGCCGTACTTGACGGCCATCGCTCCTCGTTCGGCAGTACGGTCTTCAGACAGCACTTCAAGCTGCACGGCCAGATTGGCATCGGTGAAATATTCGACATCCACTTGACGGACGTACGCTTTTTTCTCCTCCCAATCAAGCTGCTCAACTTGGTATTGCGTCCCTTCGTGCAAATAGATCGCTTCTTCATGGAGCAGCGTCATCGCGCTGAAGCGATCCATCTCACCGATGACACGATGGCGGGCGGTGTCAGAAACATCGATAATGACGACATTTTCCTGCGCCGCAGAGCGCAAACTAATGTTTTGCGCCGGAAACGCTTCGCTCATCCAATGCCAGCGGCCGCCGCGCTCATAAAGCACCCCCTGCTCAGCCAAAAAATCGAGCACTTCTTCGACCTCGACTCCGCCAAACGTCTCGCCGCGCCGAAACGGAAGCTCGTACGCGGCGCATTTAAGATGGTCGACTAAAATGAGCATATTATCCGGATTGATGCGGGCTGTTTCCGGCGAGCGGGCGAAGAAGTATTCCGGATGGGCGGCGATGTACTGGTCAAGCGGACTTGAACCGGCCACCATAATCACGAGCGAATCGCCATGGCGGCGGCCGGCGCGGCCGGCTTGCTGCCACGTGCTGGCAATCGTTCCTGGGTAGCCGGCGAGAATGCACGCCTGCAGCTGGCCGATATCAACGCCAAGCTCGAGCGCGTTTGTGCTGACCACCCCGATAATGTCCCCGCTGCGCAGCCCCTTTTCAATCGCGCGCCGTTCGTTCGGCAAGTAGCCGCCGCGGTAGCCGCGGACCATCGTTTCCCCAATCCGCCCCTTCACCGCCGCCTGCAAATGGCTTAAGATAAGTTCGGCGCGGACGCGGCTGCGGGCGAACACAATCGTCGGAATGTGGTTGCGTAAAAGCTGCCGCGCCAGTTCGACCGCCGTTTTCGTCGCACTTTGACGGACGTTCATCGTCCGCTCGACGACCGGCGGATTGTAAAACACGATATGTTTCCGTCCGCGCGGCGCCCCGTTGTTGTCAATCAGCGCCACCGGTTCGCCAATCAGCCGCTCAGCCAACTCCTGCGGATTGGCGATCGTCGCCGAGGTGCAAATAAATGCCGGCCGGCTGCCGTAAAAGGCGCAAATCCGCTTTAGGCGGCGGATGACGTTCGCGACATGGCTGCCGAACACGCCGCGGTATGTATGCAGTTCGTCGATGACGACGTAGCGCAACTGTTCAAACAGCGACATCCATTTCGTATGGTGCGGCAAAATGGCGGTATGGAGCATGTCCGGGTTGGTGATGACAATATGGCCGGCCTGGCGGATTTTTTGCCGCAGCGCCGGCGCCGTATCGCCGTCGTATGTATAGCTGTAAATCGGCGTTCCCATCTCGGCGATGATTTCATGTAATTCGTTTTTTTGATCTTGGGCGAGCGCCTTGGTCGGAAATAAGTAAAGAGCGCGGCTTTCCGGCGCCTCCGCGATCGCTTGCAGCACAGGCAAATTGTAGCAGAGCGTTTTGCCGGATGCCGTCGGCGTCACGGCGACGATGTTCCGCCCGCTTCGCACCGCCTCATACGCTGACGCCTGGTGCGTGTAAAGCGAGGCGATGCCGCGCGCTTCAAGCGCCGCGCGCAGCCGCGGATTCAATTCGGTCGGAAACGGAACTGTGTCGGCTTCTTTTGGCTCAATTTCATGCCAATGAACGACGTTCGGGTCCTGACGAAGCTGTTCGATCCACTCGGAAAGCGTCTGTTTGTTCACGTTGCCAATCACCTCGTTTCTATTTTACATGCATCATTGCCGTTTGCACTAGCAAAACGCGGCGAAAAGCGGGAGGCTTTCGGGAAGCGAAGCGCAACACGGCTCGGCTGCATGCCCTTCCGTCCGCCATGCCCAGCCGGCCGTTCGCGCCGCAAAACAAAACGCCCAGCCGTTACGGCTGGACGGAATGAATCGGCCGATGGCCGAGCCGGGCGGAGAGTTCTTTGCCGATTTGGCGCATGCGCGCAGCAAGCCTCATGATGCGGTCATCCGTCATGCGGATCGTCGGGCCGGAAACGCTGACGGCGGCGACAACGTTTCCTGTATAGTCGAAAATCGGCACCGCGACGCAGCGGATGCCATATTCATTTTCTTCCAGGTCAAGCGCATATCCGTTTTGCCGAATGGTGTCAAGCTCGCGGAAAAACGCCTCGCGGTCGGTGATCGTCCAATCGGTATGTCTGGGCAACCCTTTCCGGTCGATGATCTCGGCGGCGACAGCCGGCGGCAAGCTGGCTAAAATCGCCTTGCCAACGGCCGTGCAATGCATTGGCGCCCGCTTGCCGACTTTCGAATGCATGCGCAGCGTTTCCGTTCCTTCCAATTTTTCAATATAAATGACTTCCCCTTGGTCATAGACGACGAGATGGACCACTTCGTTCGTCTCTTTCTCGAGCTGGCGCAAATACGGACGCGCCTCTTGGCGCAAATCAATCGAGTCAAGCAGTTTCGAGCTGATTTCCAAAAACTTGTAGCCAAGCTTGTACCGCTCTGTTTCCGGATGCTGCTCGATGTAGCCGTATTGGGCGAGCGTCGTTAAAATGCGGTAGACGGAACTTTTGTTAATGTCCATTTGTTTCGCGATTTCCGTCACGCCTAGCCCGTCTTTTTTCGCACTGACGATGTCAATAATTTGCAACGCCCGACTTACAGATTTCACTATATTTTCTTTTTCCATTGCCTTCACCTCAATTTGTTCTCTCCGCCCGCTATTATACACGAACGACCGAGCGTTTGCAGGCAGGCAAAACCGAATCCCGCAAACGCACCGTCCGGCAGCAATGGGGCATGCGCGCCCCCCTTCGCTGGCAGCAAACCCTCATCTTTACGAAGCGGAAACAGCCGGCGCTTTGGCGGCGACAAACGTATTGCGAAGCGTGCCGATGCCGTCCACTTCACATTCAATGACTGTTCCCGGGCCGACCAGCTCAGCGCCGACCGGGCTTCCGGTTAAAATGACATCGCCCGGCTGCAGCGTCATAACATGGGACAAATAGGAGATCATTTTGCTGATCGAAATGATCATGAGCTCTGTCGGGCTGTTTTGTTTTTCGACGCCGTTCACGCGCGCTTTCACCGACACCGACAGCGGGTCAAGCTCCGTTTCAATAACCGGGCCGAGCGGCGTGAACGTATCAAACGATTTTCCAACCGTCCAATGTCCATCAGGATGGAAAAATTGCGGCGCGGTGACGTCATTGGCGACCGTATAGCCGAAAATATGCGCCCAGACATCTTCTTCGCTCACGCATTTCGCCTGTTTGCCGATGACAACGGCCAGTTCCGATTCGAATTTGACCTCGCGCACGCCGGCGGGAATGACGATATCCGCTTCCGGGCCGATGACCGATGAGGACGGTTTAAAGAAAAAGACGGGGATGTCCGGAAGCTCCGCCGGCCGTTGCTCGCTTGACGCCACATAGTTGGCGCCGATGCCGATCACATGGCGCGGCACAAGCGGCGCTGCGAATGCAACGTCATCACAACGAAACACGCTTCCTGTATAGTCCCACTCACCAAACACATCACCTTCGATTTCACGGACGACTTCGCCGCTTACAACACCGGTGTGAACCGTCCCATCAACGAAAAAACGAGCAAATTTCATCGACAAGTCACCCCTCTCTGACGCGATTTTTCTCCTCATGCTTCGTAATGTTCCGCGCCACCCCGGTCTCCATCGCTGCACGCGCGACGGCGGAAGCGACTGCTGCGACGACGCGCTGGTCAAACGGGTTCGGAATGACGTACTCCTCGCTTAACTCTTCCGGCTGGATGAGCCCGGCGATGGCGTCGGCCGCCGCTATTTTCATCGCCTCATTGATTTCTCGCGCCCGCACATCGAGCGCGCCGCGGAAGACGCCGGGGAAGGCAAGCACATTGTTCACTTGGTTCGGCAAATCCGACCGGCCGGTTGCCACGATGGCGGCGCCGGCGGTCTTTGCCTCATCCGGCATAATTTCCGGCACCGGATTGGCAAGCGCAAACACGATCGCGCCGCGGTTCATTGTTCGGACCATCGCCGGCGTCAACGCGCCGGCAGCCGAAACGCCGATAAATACATCGGCGCCCTTGATCACATCAGCGAGCGTTCCCGCCAGGCGCTCCCTGTTTGTTTGTTTCGCCAAGTCTTCTTTTAGCGCGTTCATGCCGTGCAGACGACCTTCGTAAATGGCCCCTTTCGTGTCGCACATAATGAGGTCGCCGACTCCCATCGACAGCAGCAGCTTGGCAATCGCCACCCCGGCCGCTCCGGCGCCGTTGATGACGACCCGGCAATCGGTGAGCCGCTTGCCGACCACTTTCAACGCGTTCGTCAGCCCGGCAGCCACGACGATCGCTGTGCCATGCTGATCATCATGGAACACCGGAATTTCCATTTCCTGGCGCAGCCGCTCCTCAATCATAAAGCAGGCCGGCGCCGCGATATCTTCCAAATTGATGCCCCCAAACGTCGGTTCGAGCAGTTTGACGGCTTGGACAAACTCATCCGGGTCTTCCGTGTCGAGACAAAGCGGCACGGCGTCAATGCCGGCGAACGCTTTAAACAAGGCGGCTTTCCCCTCCATCACCGGAAGCGCCGCCCGCGCGCCGATATTGCCAAGCCCAAGCACAGCGGTGCCGTTTGAGACAACGGCAACGAAATTGCCTTTTACCGTGTAATGATAAATCTCCTCTTGATTGGCGGAAATTTCTTTGCACGGCTCTGCCACACCTGGCGAATAAATGACGCTTAAGTCATTCATATCAACGACCGGCACTTTCAGCTCGACGGACAATTTTCCTTTTGCCTGCCGATGGACAAGCAATGCTTTTTCCCTTAACTGTTCCATATCCAATTCCTGGCTACTAACCTGAGCTCGTCTTCTCGTGCCGCCTTTTTGGCTGCGTTCGGTTCCGCAACCGGCCAGTAGCAACTAGGAGCGGCCTCCCTTCTCATTATTTATTGAATTTTCTGATTTATAATTCATATAAGGAAGGAACAAGAGCGATGCCGCCCTTGCCCCTCGATTCCGGCGTTGGCTTATGGCTGCACAGCCGCAAATTTTGCTTTCGCTTCTTGGCGGCGGCGGTGCAAAATCGGCTCGGTATAGCCGTTTGGCTGTTCATAGCCTAGGAACACGAGGTCGCACGCCGCTTGGAACGCCACCGAATCATCGTAGTTCGGCGCCATCGGCCGATAGTTCGGATCGCCGGCATTTTGCTCGTCGACGACTTTCGCCATTCGCTTAAGCGCTTCAAGCACTTGCTCTTTCGTGCAAATGCCATGGTGGAGCCAGTTGGCGAGAATTTGGCTCGAAATGCGGAGCGTCGCCCGGTCTTCCATCAGCCCAATGTTATGGATGTCCGGCACTTTCGAGCAGCCGATTCCTTGATCGACCCAGCGGACGACATAACCTAAAATGCTCTGGCAGTTGTTGTCGATTTCTTCTTGAATTTCCTCTGCCGTCCATTGCGGGTTGTCGACAACCGGAATTTGCAAAATGTCATCGCGATAGTCGGCCCGCTCGTTCGCCAGCTCGCTTTGCACAGCCGCGACGTTCACTTGATGGTAATGAAGCGCATGGAGCGTAGCCGCCGTCGGTGACGGCACCCATGCCGTGTTGGCGCCCGCTTTCAGCTGCGCCCCTTTTTGCTTCAGCATTTCGGCCATCAAATCCGGCATCGCCCACATCCCTTTGCCGATTTGCGCCCGGCCGCGGAAGCCGGCGGCAAGCCCAACGGCAACGTTCGATTTTTCATACGCCTGCAGCCAAGTCGATGATTTCATCTCGTTTTTGCGCAGCATCGGCCCTGCTTCCATCGATGTATGAATCTCGTCGCCCGTCCGGTCGAGGAAGCCGGTGTTGATGAAGACGATGCGGTCGCGCACTTGGTAGATGCAGTTTTTCAAGTTGAGCGACGTCCGCCGCTCTTCATCCATGACGCCGATTTTGATCGTGTTCCGCTCGAGGCCGAGCATGTCTTCGACGCGGTCAAACAGCTCATTGGCAAACGCCACTTCCGCCGATCCGTGCATTTTCGGCTTGACGATGTAAATCGAGCCTTTGCGCGAGTTCAAATAGCGCGTATTGCCGATGAGCGAGTGTTTCATGATCAAGCTCGTAATGACGGCATCGATGATCCCTTCATGCACTTCTTCGCCATTCGCATGCAAAATCGCGTTGTTCGTCATTAAGTGCCCGACGTTGCGCACGAACATAAGCGAACGGCCCGGCAGCACAAGCTTTCCGCCATCCGGCGTTTCATAGACGCGATCCGGGTTTAACGCCCGCGTCATCAGCTTGCCGTTTTTCTCAAACGTCGCCGTCAAATCGCCTTTGATGAGGCCGAACAAGTTGCGGTAGACAAGCACTTTGTCTTCGGCATCAACGGCCGCCACCGAATCTTCGCCGTCCATGATCGTTGTGACCGCCGCTTCGAGCACAATGTCTTTAATGCCGGCTTTGTCCGTTTTGCCGACCGGATGCTCGCGGTCGATTTGAATTTCAATGTGAAGACCATTGTTCTTCAGCAACACCGCTGTCGGATGTTGCGGGTCGCCTTGGAAGCCGACGAATTTTTCCGGCTCTTTCAGCCCTGTCGTCGCCCCTCCTTCAACCGTCACGACGAGCCGCCCGTCCACGACCGCGTATTGGACTGCGTCTTGATGGGAATATTCGGCAAGCGGCACCGCCTCATCCAAAAACTTCCGTCCGTAGGCGATGACTTTCGCCCCGCGCACCGGGTTGTACGATGAACCGCGTGAGGCGCCGTCTTCTTCGCTGATGGCGTCGGTGCCGTACAGCGCGTCATATAAGCTGCCCCAGCGGGCATTGGCGGCGTTCAGCGCATAGCGGGCGTTTGTGAGCGGCACGACGAGCTGCGGCCCGGCCTGCATGGCAATTTCATCATCCACATTTTCTGTCGTAATTTCGAAGTCCTCGACTTCCGGCTCCAAATAGCCGATTTCGGTTAAAAACGCTTTATACTCGTCAAAATTGAAGCGGCCGCGGTGCGCTTTATGCCACTCATTCAATTGTTGCTGGATCTCATCGCGGCGCGCCAGCAGCTCTTTGTTGCGCGGCGTCAAATCGGCGATGAGCGCGGCAAAATCGCGCCAAAACTTGTCTTGGTCGAGCCCGCTGTTCGGCAGGAGCTCCCCGTTGACAAACTCATAAAACACTTTCGCCACTTGAATCGTCCCGACTTGTACGTAATCAGCCATCGTTCGGTTCTCCCCCTTTTTGTTTCTTATTACGAAAC
Organism: Geobacillus sp. WSUCF-018B; assembly: GCF_002809985.1. Taxonomy (NCBI): domain Bacteria; kingdom Bacillati; phylum Bacillota; class Bacilli; order Caryophanales; family Anoxybacillaceae; genus Geobacillus; species Geobacillus sp. WSUCF-018B. Next base: position 7,162 of record NZ_PIJF01000044.1, on the reverse strand, counting down.
ACTGTTTCTTAATTCATCTAAAAAGATGATACCATGAAACGAAATGACTGGCAATCATTTTTGCAAAATTTTCATTTTACTGCGGACGGTATCCGTTTTGTCTCTACGCACCGCCCCGGCGTCGGAAACAGCTTGCCGGCGTTGAGCAAGTTTTTCGGGTTAAACACGTCGCGGATGGCCGTTTGCGCCAAAATTTCCTCGTCAGTGAAGATGAAGCGCATCTCTTCTCTTTTCTCAATGCCAACGCCATGTTCGCCGGTGATCGATCCGCCGACCGCTGCACACGCCTTGAGGCATTCGCTTCCGGCGGCAAGCGCCCGCTCTGTCTCCCCAGGCTTGCTCGCATCAAACAACACAAGCGGGTGCAAATTGCCGTCTCCAGCATGGAAAATATTCGCAATCCGAAGCCCGTATTTGCGGCTGATGTTGGCGATTTCGTTCAACACTTCCGGCAGCCGGCTGCGCGGAATGACGCCGTCTTGCACTAAATAATCCGGCGAAATCGCCCCCATGGCGCCAAAGCCGGTTTTCCGGTTCGCCCACCAGCGCGCCCGCTCTTCCTCTGACTGGGCGACTTTCACTTCGCGCACATGGTGGCGGCGGCAAATCGTTAAAATATCGTCGATTTGCTCGTCAATCCCGGCGGAAATGCCGTCCACTTCAATGAGCAACAGCGCGGCGATGTCTTTCGGATGGCCGACTGGAAACGCGGCCGCTTCAACCGCCTCGATGGCCGTCTGGTCCATCATCTCCAGCGCCGCCGGCACAATCCCGGCGGAAATGATGTCGGAGACGGTTTGGCTTGCATCTTCCACTTCGTCAAAATAGGCGAGCACCGTCTGTTTCGCTTCCGGATTTTTCAACAAGCGGACCGTAATTTTCGTCACGATGCCAAGCGTTCCTTCCGATCCGGTCAACAGCCCGAGCAAATCGTAGCCGGGCGGGTCGGGGACGCCGTTTGCGCCGATTTCAATCACTTCGCCGTTCGGCAGGACAACTTCAAGCCCCAAAATATGGTTCGTCGTCACCCCATATTTCAAGCAATGGGCGCCGCCGGCGTTTTCTGCGACGTTGCCGCCGATCGTGCAGCAGTATTGGCTTGACGGATCGGGCGCATAGTAGTAGCCGCGGTGGGCAACCGAGTTTGTCAATTTTAAATTGACGAACCCCGGCTCGACGACGGCGCGCCGGTTTTCCAAATCGACGTGCAAAAGCCGCTTCATCCGCGTCAGGCTGATCACGACTTCGCCGTTTAGCGGAATCGCCCCGCCGCTTAGCCCCGTGCCGGCGCCGCGGGCGAGAAACGGAAGGTCATGCTCATGGCAGTACTTGACGACCGCCGCCACTTGCTCCGTGCTGTTCGGGAATACGACCGCCCTTGGCAGATGGCGGTGGACGGTAAATCCGTCGCAGTCGTACGCCATTAAATCTTCCTTCCGGTACAAAATTGCCGTTTCGCCGACAATGCGGGCGAGCGCCTGAATGTGCGGATCGTTCGTTGCAATCAGCCGTTTTCTCATATGCGCACGTCCTTCCCTTCCTCTTTTTGATATGCCCAATCGAGCAGCTGCACCGTATGGACGATTTTTTGGCTTCGCCCGTATTTTTTCACGCCAAGCGCCATTTGCAGCATGCAGCCCGGATTGCCCATGGAAATGAGTTCCACCTCTTGCGGCACGTTTTGCATTTTGCTCTCAAGCACCGCCTGCGCCATCTCCGGATGGGTGAGGTTGTAAATCCCCGCGCTGCCGCAGCAGCGATCGGCGTTTGGCATGGCGACCATTTCCACCCCTGGAATGCTTTCAATCAAAGCGCGCGGCTCTTGGCGGATGCCCTGGCCATGGGCAAGGTGACACGCATCATGGTAGGTGAGGCGCACGTTCAGTTCGGCTTTCGGCGCTTTGAAGCCCGTGTCATGCAAAAATTTGGACACATCCTCAACTTTGGCGGCAAATTGCTCCGCCTTTTCATGCCATTCCGGGTCATCGCGGAACAATTCCGGGTACTCTTTCAACATGCAGCCGCAGCCGGCGGCGTTGACAATGACATGGTCGACGTCTCGAAACGCCTCGATGTTTTGCTTGGCGAGCTTCCGGCCCGTTTCCCGGTCGCCGGCGTGCACATGGAGCGCCCCGCAGCACGTCTGGTCCGGGACGATGACGACATCGTTGCCGTTATGGGTCAACACACGGATCGTCGCTTCGTTAATATCACTAAACATAACATCCATGACGCATCCGGTCAAAACGGCAACCGTCCGCTTCGTTTCCCCTTTCGCCTTAATGAGCGGCTGGTGTTGATACTTTTTCCGCACCGGCGTACCGACGGCCGGCAAAATCGCCTCCATTTCGGCCAAATGGTCCGGCATCACCTTGAGCAGCCCCGTTTTGCGCGCCGCCGTCTGCAAGCCGCTTTTTTGGTACCATTTCAGCAGGCGGCCGAGCCAATCGAGGCGCGACGGATGCGGAAAAATGCCTTTTAAGAAAACGTCGCTGACAAGCGCCTTCCAACCGGTGAGCGGCACCGCCTGGCGGAGCTGGCCGCGCACTTGTTCAATAAGCCCACCGACATCGACATCGGCCGGACAGGCCGTCGTGCAGGCACGGCAATCGAGGCACGTAAAAATCGGATCGAGCAAATCAGGCGTCAACTCAAGCTTTCCTTCGCCGACCGATTTCATCAAATGGACGCGGCCGCGCGGAGAGTGCTGCTCTTGGCCGGTTTGTTCATACGTCGGACACGACTCCAAGCACATGCCGCAGTGGACGCAATCAGCCCACTTGCTCGGGTCCGGCAAGTCGGGAAATCGGTAGTTGCCGAGGCTCGCGGTCGCACACGCCGGGCTGTCCGTCCGTTCATTGATTATCGTGCTCATGATTAAATCCCCCCAATAAAGCGCTGATCGTTGACCGTTTTGTTTGGATCCACTTTTCGCTTAATGCCTTCGAGCAAGAAAAAGTACGATGGCTTTCCGCCCCAAACGTCAACGCGCTGGCGCAGCGAAAATGGCAAATGTTTCACGATCGCATAGCCGCCAAGGCGAACCGCTGCCTGACGCAGCTCCTCAATGGCCGCCAACACCCCTTCTTCGCTTCCGTGTACATACACCTGGCAAAGCCCATGGCCCAATCCACCGTGCGCCTCAAGACGGACGTGGCAGCGATCAGCGATGAGAACGCTTTCCCGCAAGACGGCGAGCACATCCAAGTTGACGACGCCGATTTTCACCGCCGCTTCCACGCCGTTTTTCGCCAACGCCAGGCGCCCGTTCGGCGCCGCTGTATAAAACGCCTGCCAAAAGGCGGAAGCCTCCTCAGCAGCTAAAATGGACATTTCCGCCATTTTCGGCCGCAGCCGTTCCACCCATTGTTCTTGGTAATGGACGGCGTTTTCCACATCTTCAAACCCGATCACAAGCGTATAAACCGGCCGTCCCGTCAGCCGCTCGGAAAGCGCCGGGTTAAGCAGTTCAAAGCAAACCGGCTCCATCATCGTATCAAGGAAGGAAACCGCAAACGAGCGAATATCATGAACATCGCCGGTTGGAAATGACAATAAAACAACACTTTCATATTTTGGCAGCGGCCGGAGCTTGAGCGTGATCTCGCTCAACACGCCGAGCGTCCCCATCGCTCCAATGAACAGCTTGTTCATATCGTAGCCGGCGACGTTTTTCACGACTTTGCCGCCTGAACGGATGATCGTCCCATCTGGGTACACGATGCGCATCCCGATGACGGAATCGCGCGCCGACCCGTAGCCGAGACGCTTCGGTCCGCTGTCGTTGGCCGCAATCACTCCGCCGATCGTCGCTTCCTCCGGCCAAAACAGATCTAAGGCGACCTTTTGCCGATACGGGGCGAGCGCGCGCTGCAAATCGCCAAATTTCGTTCCTGCCTTCACGGTGACCGTCATATCAGCGGCCGCATGTTCGACAATGCCGGTATAGTGTTCCAACGACAACAAGATGTCTGCCTGTTCCCGTTGCCCGCCGAACCCCCGTTTCGTGCCGCGGCCGGCGATGACGACCTTTTTGCCTTGGCGGTCGGCATAGCGGAGCACGGCGGCGATCTCGTCTTCCGTTTGCGGATAAACGGTCGCCGCCCCGCTGTTGCCGAGGGGGTGCGGGGATTCGTTCACTTCGATTTGTCCGGGGCGCAAAAGCGCGCTTAACTCATCCAGCCATGTCAACGAGAGCATCGTTGCCCCTCCTTTGTTTCGCGATAGGAAACAATGTTTCTTTTTCATAGTTTAAAAAAATGAAACGCATCTGGCGTTTCGGCAAGGCGAACGGCTCCCTGCGCAGCGAGGGTGCCGCTACCTCTATTAAATCATTGATCATGCATTTTTTCAACGAATTTTTTGAATTCATCAACCATTTTGTTCATTCTGTCTCTTCCACTGTCACCTTGACCCGCTGTTCGAGCGGCTGGATGACCGCTGACATATCCAAATCGGCAAGGCCTGCGGCGACCGCTTCGGCAAACGCTTCTTCCGCCTGCATGCCGAGGCGGCGGCCAAGGCCGATCTCGTCCATCAACTCGTTCGCCAGGCGCACGTCCTTGTGCACATACTTCACCGCCCCGCCAGGAGTGAATTGACGCGGCAGCACGAACTGCTCCATATGGCGGCGCAGCATCCGGCTGTCTCCGTAGCTTTCTTTTAACAGCCGATACAGCTTTCCGGCATCAAGCCCATAAGCGACGCCAGCGACCATCGCTTCCGCCGCGGCGACGGAATGGACAGCAACCAAGTACTGATTGATCACTTTCGCCGCGCTGCCGGCGCCGCTTTCCCCTAAATATTCGACCGTTTTTCCCAACGCCTGAAGCAGTGGGCGCACCTGCTCCCATGCTTCTTTCGCTCCGCCGACCATGATTGTCAGCGCCCCTTGCTCCGCCCCTTCCGGACCGCCGCTTACTGGCGCATCCAAATAGGCGACGCCGCGCTCACCGGCGCGCCGGGCGACAAATCGGCTTGTTTTCGGGCCGACGGTCGTAAAATCAAGACAAATCGTCCCAGGCCGGGCCACGCTGAGGACGCCGCCTTCACCTGTATACACTTCGATGACATCATCCGGCATCGATAAACACGTGCAAATGATATCCGCCTCACCGGCCAGTTCTGCTGCTGTCACAGCCGGCCGGGCGCCGCGTTCCACCAGCGGTGCCGCTTTTTCCGGCGTGCGGTTGTACACCGTGACATTGAATCCCGCTTCAAGCAGCCGCTTCGCCATGCGCGATCCCATCACGCCCAATCCGATAAAGCCGACGCGCATCATCGTCCGCCTCCCCCTTTCATTCCGCGGTATTCCTCATACCAGGCAAAACTTTCGCTGCTTTTCCCTGATGGAATGTACTCAAGTCCAATCGCTCCATTGTAGCCTTGCTCTTGCAAAAATGCGAAAATCTCGCGATACGGAAGCGCTCCCGTCCCCGGCTCATGCCGCCCGGGGGCATCGGCAAATTGCACATGGTCAATCAATGGTTCATAGGCCGCAAACGTCGCTGTCACATCGCGCCCAAGCCGCGCCATATGGTAGATGTCGTATTGCACTTTCACATTTGCCCTGCCAAGAGCGCGAATGATGGCCACGGCTTCATCAATATCCGTTAAAAAGTAGCCCGGCATATCGAACGGATTGATCGGTTCAATCGTCAGCGTCAAACCGTGGACGCCGAGCGCAGCGGCCGCCTCATCCAAACGGCGCATGTATATTTCTTTCGCCCGTTCCCGCGGCAAATCGGCCGGAACCACTCCAGCCATGCAATGAAGACGCGGCGCGCCAAGCGCGAGCGCATAGCGCACCCCTTCCTCAAGCGCACGGCGGAAATCGTCATGACGGCCGGGAAGAATCGCCAGTCCGCGCTCCCCCTTTTCCCAATCGCCGGCCGGCAAGTTGATCGTAACGAGCGACAGCCCGTATTCCTCCAGTTCAGCGGCAACCGCCTCAGGCGCCGCAGCGTACGGAAACTGGCACTCAACGTGCGAAAACCCGTGCTGCTTCGCCTTGGCAAACCGGGCAAGAAACGGCGCTTCCGTGAAAATCGTCGAAACATTGACGGCAAACTTCATCATGAGGCCCCTTTCTTCTCCATTTCTTTCTTTTATTCGCCCCACCATTTGCCGATTCCTGCCTCACCGCGTTTCACCTTTCATGCCGTAAAAAAACAGCCGCACCATTTCGACTTGCCGCTTTGATCTGTGCCATCGTCATAGAAAAAGGGCTGCTCCTTTTGGCAGCCCTTTTTGGCACTCAATCCTCATCGCTGGCGAAAAAACGCAAAATGTAGACAAACAAATTGATGAAATCAAGGTAAATATTGACGACAATCATCGGGATATCCGCTTCCGTAAAGCCGTAGCGGGCCAAACGGTTGATGTCGTAAATCGTAAAGCCAAGGAAAATCAAAATCCCCAAAGCAGCGATGCCCATTTGCCCGACGCTGGAAAATGGAATGAACCATTGGATGATCAGCAAGCCAAGAAGCGCAAACGCGCCAAGCATCAAAAACCCGCCGAGGAACGAAAAATCTTCTTTCGTTCTCGCCGCGTAAATGGCAACGCCGGAAAACGAGACGACGGCCAGCGCAAACGCTTTGAACACCGCCGCTGCGCCGATGACGGACAAGTAATAGCCGATGAGCGGATAGAGCGTCGCCCCCGAGACAAACATAAACGCAAACATGAGCGGATAGCCGACCGCTTTTTTGCTGCGGGCGAAGATCATCACCAAAAGCAAAATGAGTTCCAAGCCATAGAGCGGCAAGTACATCCCGGCCGGCACCCATTGCCCGGCATACAGCCCTGCGGTCGCAACAGCCAGCGCCGCTAAAAAGGAAACCGCCAACTTCGCCACCGGGCTGTGCGGACCATAAACGGTCGAATGGTTCATGGCAACCCCCTCCCTCTAGAAATGTTGATTTATCAAGGCTTTTCGGCCCCTCAGGGGTGTCCAAAAAATATTTTTCGACAAAATCYCTTACATCCTTTTTCAGTTTTGTGGATATCTTACAGACCTAGGGTGCGCTTCGCGGCCACGGCTGGWYATATTTTCCTKCCRTGGGGGGAAGCGTATTCGATGCACCCTTTGGATCTCCGCGTCGCTGATGAGGACGAACCCTCCCATGTCTCCGGGCGTCTTCGCGCCAACATTCCCTCG
>NZ_PIJF01000043.1:0-32945 GCF_002809985.1 Geobacillus sp. WSUCF-018B | reverse complement strand
GTGTTTCCGTGCTTGGTCACGAGATACACGGGAAACCCGGTGTATCGTGAAACACCCGGAAAGAAAAAGGCAAGAAACCCCCACTTCAACGCCTACAGGAGTAAGTGGGGGAGGTTCATAGAAAGCCTCTCGGCGCTCGAAGTCGCCGAGGCGGTGGAACGCGGGTTCCGGTCGGTGTTTCCAGAGGCTGAGTACGTGAAAGTGCCGATGGCCGATGGCGGGGAAGGGACGGTGCAGTCGCTTGTTGATGCGACTGGCGGCCGCATCGTGGAAGTGAACGTGACCGGACCGCTCGGTGAGCCGGTGCGGGCGTTTTTTGGCTTGCTCGGCGACGGGAAGACAGCGGTCATCGAGATGGCGGCTGCCTCGGGGCTGCACCTTGTCCCACGCGACCGGCGTAATCCGTTGGTGACGACGACACGGGGGACGGGAGAACTGATCCGAGCAGCGCTTGACGCCGGCGCCACTCATTTGATTATCGGCATTGGCGGCAGCGCGACAAACGATGGCGGGGCCGGCATGGTGCAGGCGCTTGGGGGAAGGCTTTTGGACGAAGACGGCCGGGACATCGGTCCGGGAGGCGGAGCGCTCGCTTATTTGCAGTCGATCGACTTGTCCGGGCTCGATCCGCGTCTAGAGAACGTGCGCATTGATGTCGCATGCGATGTCGATAATCCGCTCACCGGACCGAGAGGCGCGTCCGCCATTTTCGGCCCGCAAAAGGGGGCGACACCGGATATGGTCGCGGTTCTCGACCAGAACTTGGCGCACTATGCCGACGTCATCAGCCGCGAACTCGGCAAACAAGTCGGCGACATTCCCGGCGCCGGCGCGGCCGGAGGCTTGGGAGCGGGGCTGCTTGCGTTTCTCCCGGCTGAGCTGAAGCGCGGCGTTGATATTGTGATCGAGACGGTTCAGCTCGCGGAGCGCGTCAAAGGCGCCGATTTAGTCATTACCGGTGAAGGACGGATCGACGGACAGACGATATTCGGAAAAACGCCGATTGGTGTCGCCAAAACGGCGAAGCAGTTCGGCGTCCCGGTCATCGGCATCGCCGGTTCGTTAGGCGACGACAGTGCGGTCGTCTTAGACCATGGCATTGACGCCCTCTTTACAATTGTTCCCGGCGTCATTCCGCTTGAGAAAGCGTTCGAGCAGGCGGAACAGTATGTGACGCAAACGGCGCGGTATATTGCCTCTGTGTATCGTCTCGGTCAAATGAAAGGGACATCTTTCTCCTAAGCGGGGAAGATGATGGGATTTCTTCATGGGTGAAATCCTATTGTTGAACGGCATGTTCTGTTCAGCCGTCCCCTTCTCGGGTGGACAATAGAAAAAGGTGTCCCAAAGGCAAGAGGACACCTTTTTTGTATGTTGCAACCCATTGGTTGAGGAAGTCAGTCGTTTATTTGCCTGTCCGCGGCCACGACGCGATCGCCTGGAGGGAGCCGCGAATGGTGAAACGGCCGAATTGATGCGGCAAAATGAAATGGTCGCCCCGGCGAAGCAAGTATGTCTGTCCTTTGCGGACAAGCTCGCCTTCGCCTTCGAGGATGCTGACGATGAGAAACGGTTTTGCCTGCTCTGATTCGAACGCGCCGCGGACGTCCCATTTTTGGACGCCGAAGTAGTCGCCTTCCACGAATGTCGTCACAGTCGCGCCCGGGAATTCGGCGACATGGGGGCGGATGTCGATGTCGCGGTGCGGGACAGTCGTGACATCTATTGCTTTGTCAAGATGAAGCTCCCGCCTGCGCCCTTGGCTGTCGACACGGTCGTAGTCGTAGACGCGGTATGTCGTGTCCGAGCTTTGCTGCGTCTCGAGGACGAGCGTTCCTTCGCAAAGGGCGTGGATCGTGCCGCTTGGGACATAGAAGAAGTCGCCCGGGCGGATCGGCACTTTCCGGAGCAAGCGCTCCCACTCCCCCGCCTCCATCATGGCGCGCAGCTGCTCCTTCGTCTCGGCGTAATGGCCGTAAATGAGCTCAGCGCCCGGCTTGCAATCGATGATGTACCAACATTCCGTTTTGCCGAGCTCTCCGCCTTCATGCGTTTTGGCGTATTCATCGTCCGGGTGGACTTGGACGGACAAGTCGGCGTTGGCGTCCAAAATTTTCGTCAACAGCGGAAAGCGATCAGACGGGAAGTGGCCGAACAAATCGCGGCGTTCCTCCCATAATTGACCAAGCGTCATCCCGGCAAACGGTCCGCGGGCGACGACTGTCTGCCCGTGCGGATGGGCGGACACCGCCCAGCATTCCCCTGTTTGCGAAGACGGAATGTCGTAGCCGAATCGTTCGGCGAGCTTCGTGCCGCCCCAAATCCGTTCTTGGAAGACAGGGGTGAGAAAAATCGGTTCAAAGTCCATGCGTCATCCCTCCCGAAAACATCATGCAACGTACAGTCCACTCTCATTTTCATCTTATCACGAAATGCGCGATCGGCAAATGAAAACGATAAGGGGGTTAGGAACATACGCTCCCAACCCCCATTGGAACTCAAGGTCGACATGTCCACTGCAACGATGTTCTGCATGCGCCGCCGTCTCGCGTCAGCGCGTCACTTCGCGTCATCAAGTTCAATGCACGCGAGCGGCTGTTTCGCCGGTCCTTCGATCACATCGCCATCGATCGAGAAGCGCGAGCCATGGCATGGACAGTCCCACGTCTTGTCGCCGCTGTTCCACTCCAGCTCGCAGCCCATATGGGTGCACGTCGTATCAACGACATGAAGCGTTCCCGCCTCGTCCTTATAGGCGCCCGCCCGCTTTCCGTTGACCGAGACAACCGCCCCTTCTCCGGGCGCCAAATCTTGCGGCCGGCGGATAACCGGTTCGATCTTTCCCTCCAGAAAATGTTTGGCGACGTCAAGGTTTGTCGTGAAAAACTGCTTCATGCTTGGATCAGCGTAAAAGCGCGACGGAGAGTACAAGTCGCGGTATCGGTTGTCGCGGTCGAGAATGAGGTCAGACAAAAGCATCCCGGCGACCGTCCCGTTCGTCATCCCCCACTTCCGGTACCCTGTCGCGACATAAATGTTTGGCGTCCCTGCTGTCATCGGGCCGATATATGGCAATTTATCAAGCGTCGTCAAGTCTTGGGCCGACCAACGGTAACGAATGTCTTTTACCGTAAACAACTGCGAGGCGAACGAGGACAACGCCTCATAATGGCGCATTGTCGGCACGCCTTGGCCGGTTTTATGGTTTTCGCCGCCAATTAGGATAAGCGTCTCGCTGCCTGCCGCTGCGGAGCGGATCGAGCGTTTCGGTTCATCGGCGCTTAAATACATGCCGCCCGGGTACGGTTCAGTGATCGTCACTCCCAATACGTACGACCGTTCAGCGTACATGCGCGAAAAGTAAAACCCGCCGTCGTAAAACGGAAAGTGAGAACAGACGACGACATGGTCGCACTCAACCCGTTTTTTGTCTCGCGTAATGACTGTCATCCTTTTTCCTTGTTCAATATCCGCCGCTGGTGTGTGTTCGTAAATGGCGCTGCCAGCCTGTGTGATCGAATCGACGAGTTTGGCCAAATATTTGAGCGGATGAAATTGCGCCTGCCTCTTCATCACGACCGCTGCCGCCACCGGCAGCGGGAGCGGGATCGACTCAACGAAGGCGCCGTCAATGCCGAGCCGTTCGTACGCTTCCCATTCTTTCACTAGTTTTTGGAAAGAAGAGGAAGACATCGTATAAATATAGGCATCTTGCTCGCAAAAGTCGCAGTCTATTTGTTGTTCTTCGATCGTGCGGCGGATAAACTGGAGTGCGTCCATGCAGGCGTCATAATAGAGTCGCGCCTTTTCTGCACCGAAATGGTTGAGAAATTCATCATAGACGAGATCGTGCTGGGCGGTGATTTTCGCTGTCGTATGGCCGGTCGTTCCGTTCAACAGCCGGTCCGCTTCGAGAAGGGCGACGCGCACACCTTGCGTCGCCAGTAAATAAGCGGTTGTAATGCCGGAAATGCCGCCGCCGATGACTGCGACGTCGGCGGAAATGTCCGCATCGAGCTTCGGAAACGACGGAAGCGGCACGGAATCACGCCAATACGGCTCTATGACCGAAGGGAGGGATGACATACGGATGCCTCCTTGCCTGTCAATAGTGGTTTTCCATAGTTTGCTCTTTGCCATGGACCGTTATTCCACATATCCACAACCCTTTTCTTTTTTTGGCAATCGTCCGCAAGGAGAATAAAAGATGGTACAATAGAAAAAAAGAGGTCAAGACTGTTTTGCAAAAATAATGTTAAAGGAAGATCAAGAGTGAATAAATATACACATTCGTTTCATGAACGCGCCAATGCGACGGCAGACAGCCTCATTTTAGAGCATTACAGCTTGAGCGAGCTCAATTTTGAGACCGTCAGCCATTACCGGGAGCAGTTTGCCCGCGCCAAACCGGGGCATCCATGGAACAGTCTTGAGACGAAAGAGTTTTTATACAAAATCGGCGCTTGGGGCAAGCTGCGCGACAGCAGCAAAGAAGGACTGACGCTCGCCGGACTCGTGATGTTCAGCGAAGAGCGGATCATTACCGAGGTGCTGCCGCAATATTTTTTAGAATACCGGGAATATGACGGTGCAAAGGCGGCAGGATGGGCGAAGCGGTTCACATCGCAGGATGGAACGTGGTCCGGCAACGCCTATGATTTTTATTTCCGCGTGTTGGCGGAGTTGGAGCGCCACGTTTGGCTTGAGGAAGGGCGTGCTCTGCTCGCCGAGGCGCTCGCTAATGCCATCGTTCATGCCGATTACGGGGAAGAAGGCGGCATTACCGTTGAAAAAGAGGACGGGGCGTTTCGATTTGCCAACCCGGGCCGGTTCCGCCTGCCAATTGAAGCCGCTATGGCTGGACAAATGAGCAATCTGCGCAATCCGAACATCTTTAAAATGTTTTTGTTGATCGATGTATGCAAACGCGCAGGATCCGGTTTGAAGCGCATGCATGATTGGCAGGAACGGGCGCTTGTCCAGCCGGTCGATATTTTGCAGCAAATGAATCCAGACCGCACGATCGTGACGTTATGCCCATTGTTGTTTCCAGCTGAGGCGGGGGCGACAATTGAAACAGAAATCAATGAATCATTGCAACAGCAAGAACAAGCATGGATAGAACACGGTGCGGATCAACATGACGTGGACTTCGGAAGTAACGAGGCCAACTACGTAAATAAGGAGCTCAACTCCGTTATTATCGAACAAAACTCCGTAAACAACTCGACAAACTCCTTGAATAGGGAGGCGAACTCCGTAAAAAACGAGATTGACTCCGTAAATATCCCGTCATGCTCCGTGAATAAAGGTGCGAACTCCGTTAATAAAACACCAAACTCCGTAAATAATGCTATATCTGTTGATGAAAGGGAGGAAGAAGAGAGAAACGAGTCGATCGATGAGCGGCTGTGGGAGATGGCAGAACTGGCACGTCGAAAAAAGCGGTTGGCTCCGGCGGTTATGGAAGAGATGATCGTCCGCCTGTGCTGCGAGCGACCGCTGCGACTGAAAGAGTTGGCGACGCTGTTGGAACGGACGCCGGATGGGCTGCGCACCAACTACTTAGGGAAGCTGGTCGACGAAGGGAAAATCCGATTGAAATATCCGGATCAGCCGAACCACCCGCGCCAGGCGTACATCGGCGTCAAAGAAAGATGAGGGACGGGTTGTGCAGTTGCCAACAAATGAAAAGGAAACGGAGCTGACTCAAAAGTCCCTTTTTGATGAAATGTAACCGAAGTATGTGAAAGAGACCACCTCTGCGTCCGAATGCGGTTGGCGCTTCTTGCTGTTCAGCGAGGTTGAACAGCATCCGGCTCGTGCTGAAAATGCCGCTGTTGCATGACGATAAAGCCGCAGTCAAGACGACGAAGTTAATGATTCCGGCAGCCGCATGAATGATAGTTTGTAAATGAACAATGTTTCCAAAACATTATTTATAGAATAGTTTGAATAGTTCAGGGAATGATCGAGATTGCCCAGCGGCATCCTATTTTGTACAATAGGAAGCACAGGCGAAGAGGAACGGAGCGAAGGTGATCGACATGGAAGAACGGGACATGAAGACGTTTCTTGCCCAGCTGCAGCAAGAAGGGCTGCTGACCGAGCAGACGCGTCCGGTTTGGGAAATGATTTTGCCGAAACGATTAAAACGAATGTATGACGTTCTTAACGAGCGCACCCGTTATATTACGGTTTTGATTGAAGCGGTCGACGACCCGCACAATCAGGCAGCGGTGCTGCGGACAGCCGAGGCGTTCGGCGTTCAAGACATCCATATCGTCACGGGAAAAGCGCCATTTTCGCCAAACCGGCTCGTGACGCGCCATGCTGACCAATGGCTGACGCTTCACCGGCAGCCTGATATCGAAACCGCCATCAACGACTTAAAACAGCAAGGGTATCAAGTGTATGCCAGCTATCTTGGCGAGGGGACGATTCCTCTTTCCGACATCGATGTATCCAAACCGACGGCGCTTTTATTTGGCAACGAACATAGCGGCGTATCCGATGAGGCGCTGAAACTCGCAGACGGGACGTTCGTCATCCCGATGTACGGCTTCGTCCAAAGCTTTAACATTTCCGTTGCCGCGGCGCTGGCGCTGTACGATGTGACTGAGCGCGCCCGCCGCCAAGCCGGAACGCGCTATTATTTATCGTCGAATGAGAAAAAAGCGCTCTACCAACAATGGATGTGGCAAACGTTGAATCCGCGCATCCGCAAACAGCTTGAGCTGCAAGGGTATACCATTTAACTTCCCTCCGAAAGAGAAAGTGGGAGATGAATGTCGGTTGGCGTTAGCCAACGAATAGGATAGAATATGGCTAGAACGGACACCTTCGGAACGAAGGGAAGCGTAAAGGGTTCTGGTGTGTGGCTTACCGTTCAGCGAACACACACACAAGTCGCTTGAAGCCCCCACCTCTAAGCGAAGCGTAGGTGGTGGGTAGTTCACATACAAGAAACGGCCGGATTTTTGGAACGTGGGGATCCGGCCGTTTTTTTATGGCATTCCCCGCCTTGAATCCCTTTTCCCATCAATAGTTCCCTAATCGAGGAAAACTAGTGGCGATTTCTTGAACAATGATTGAACAGTTTGTGACAAATGTTTTGCTGATTTATGAACTTTTGCGCGTGTTGGTTTCAAACATTTTCAATTTTGATATGGTAGAAAACAAAGACATATCGATGGAAGACGCCCTGGATGCCGGGGCGGATAAAGGGGGATACAGAGCGATGAAACAGGCGATATGGCGCGCCATGTTAGCTTTGCCGTTTTTGCTTTTGCTTGGCGGCTGCGTCGAGCGCACGGCCGTGCTCAATCCGCAAGGGCCGGTGGCGCGCATGCAGTATGATTTGATCATGTGGTCTGTCGGCTTTATGTTGTTCATTATTGTTGTTGTATTTACGTTGTTTGCCGTTTTTCTCATTCGTTATCGCGAGAAGCCGGAAAATGCCGGCTATGAGCCGCCGGATGAGGAAGGAAACACGTTGCTTGAAGTCGTCTGGACGGCCATTCCGATTTTGATTGTCGCTGCGCTCGCTGTTCCAACAGTGAAGGCGACGTTTGCGTTGGAAAAGCCGCCGACCGAGAACGTGAAACCGATCACGATTCATGTGACGGCGGCGAACTGGAAATGGATTTTCAGCTATCCGGAAGAAAACATTGAAACGGTCAACTACGTCCATATTCCGGCCGGTGTGCCGGTCAAATTCAAGCTCACGTCCGTCGGACCGATGAATTCGTTTTGGGTGCCGGAGCTAGGCGGACAAAAATATGCGATGGACGGCATGGAGACAGAGCTGATTTTACAAGCTGATAAACCAGGATCGTATATGGGGCGGAGCGCCAACTTTTCCGGGGAAAAGTTCGCACATATGGAATTTGAGGTTGTCGCCCAAACGGGAACGGACTTCCGCAAATGGATAAATGAAGTGAAACAAACCGCCCCGAAGCTCGATGAGGAAAAATACACACAAATTTTAAAACCGGGGCTTGTTGGGCGAATGACGTTTTCGAACACCCACTTGCAATGGATTGACCATGCGAAACAAAACAGCCATCATGCAGATCGAAAGCCAATGAGAAACGACGATCAACATGATGAAACGATGACAAACGGTCACCATCATGGGGAGTAGGAAAGGGGGAACGAAGGATGAAATGGAGCGAGTTTTTCGTAACCGGAGAGCCGCTCATTTACGCGGCTGATGTCGCGATCGTTTTAACGATAATCGGCATTGTGTTCGTCTTGACGTATTTTAAAAAATGGAAATGGCTGTGGAACGAATGGCTCACTACCGTCGACCATAAAAAAATCGGCGTCATGTACATTATTTGCGCAGTTTTGATGCTCTTCCGCGGCGGCGTCGATGCGCTTTTGATGCGGGCGCAGCTGACCGCGCCGAACATGAAGTTTCTTGACGCGCAACATTACAATGAAATATTTACGACGCACGGGACGATTATGATCTTGTTTATGGCGATGCCGTTCATCATCGGTTTGATGAACATTGTCGTTCCGCTGCAAATCGGGGCGCGCGATGTCGCGTTTCCATATTTGAATGCGTTAAGCTTTTGGCTCTTTTTCTTCGGTGCGTTGCTGTTTAACATTTCATTCGTCATCGGCGGATCGCCGGATGCCGGTTGGACGGCGTACTTCCCGCTTGCCGGCAACGAATTCAGCCCTGGCGTCGGCAACAACTATTACGCTGTCGCTTTACAAATTTCCGGGATCGGAACATTGATGACCGGGATCAACTTCCTTGTCACGATTTTAAAAATGCGCGCGCCGGGCATGACATTGATGCGCATGCCGATGTTTACGTGGACGATTCTCATTACGTGCGTGCTCATTATTTTCGCCTTCCCGGTGTTGACGGTCGCCTTGGCGCTCATGACGTTTGACCGGCTGTTTGATACGCAGTTTTTCACGATGGCCAACGGCGGCATGTCGATGCTCTGGGCGAACTTGTTCTGGATTTGGGGCCATCCGGAAGTGTATATCGTCATTTTGCCGGCGTTCGGCATTTTCTCGGAAGTGGTCAGCACGTTTGCGCAGAAACGGCTGTTCGGTTATAAGGCGATGGTCGGTTCGATCGTGGGCATTGCGTTCCTGAGCTTTATCGTTTGGGTGCACCACTTCTTTACGATGGGCGCAGGGCCGGCCGTGAACTCTGCCTTCTCGATCACGACGATGGCGATCGCCATTCCGACCGGGGTGAAAATTTTCAACTGGCTGTTTACGATCCGAAAAGGGAAAATTCGTTTTACAACCGCGATGCTTTGGTCGCTGGCGTTCATTCCGAACTTCGTCATCGGCGGCGTGACGGGGGTTATGTTGGCAATGGCCGCGGCCGATTATCAATACCATAACAGCTATTTTCTGATTGCCCATTTCCATTACGTGTTGATCGCGGGTACGGTGTTCGCCTGCTTTGCCGGTTTGCATTATTGGTATCCGAAAATGTTCGGCCATATCTTGAATGAACGGCTTGGCAAGTGGACGTTTTGGCTGTTTATGATCGGCTTTAACATCTGCTTCTTCCCGATGTATTTCCTAGGGTTGATGGGGATGACGCGCCGCATGTACACGTACTCGGCTGGTCTCGGCTGGACGCCGCTCAACGTCGTCGCGACGGTCGGGGCGGTGTTGATGGGCATCGGGTTTATCGTGCTTTGTTACAACATTTATTACAGCGCCCGCTACGGCGAGCGCGACATGACCGGCGACCCGTGGAACGGACGGACGCTTGAGTGGGCGACCGCGTCGCCGCCGGTGCATTACAATTTCCCGGTGACGCCGGTTGTCGAAGATGTGGACGCGTATTGGGTGATGAAGAAAAAGTATGGCGGCTTCCACGTGAAAGAAGAAGACTTGAAGCCGATCCATATGCCAAGCAACTCAGGACGCCCGTTTTGGATGTCGGTGGCGTTTTTCGTCGCCGGGTTCGGCCTTGTGTTCAAATGGTTTGCGTTGGCTATCGTTGGTGCGTTGTTCATTGTGCTTGGATTGATTCTCCGCTCATTTGAAGACGATGATGGCTACCATATTCCGGTTGACGAAATCAAACGGATGGAACGAGCGGCGCGGAAGGGGGCGTGACGAATGGGAGAAGCTGCACATCGCTATGAGGAAACGGTGCCGCTGGAGTATCGGACGCAAGAAAGTCGGTTGAACATATTGGGTTTCTGGATTTTCCTCGGGGCGGAAGTCGCGCTGTTTGCGACGCTGTTTGCGACGTATCTCGTCTTGTTCCAACGGACCGGCTCGGGGCCGACGGCAGCGGAGCTGTTTGAGGTAAAAGACGTTTTGATCGAAACGTTGTTGCTGTTGACGAGCAGTTTCACATGTGGGTTGGCCATTTTTGAAATGCGCCGCGGCCGCATGAGCGGGCTGATTGCCTGGCTGCTCGTGACGCTTCTGCTTGGGGTGGGGTTTATTACGGTTGAAATTCGCGAGTTCATCCATTACGTCCATGAAGGAGCGACGATGCAGACGAGCGCATTTTTATCAAGCTTTTTCGTGCTCGTCGGCACGCACGGCGCCCACGTCGGCTTAGGGATCGGCTGGATGATTCTCATCATCATCCAGCTTCTCCAACGCGGGTTGACGGCGAAAACGGCGCGCAAAGTGTTTATCGTCAGTTTGTATTGGCACTTTTTAGACGTCGTTTGGATTTTCATCTTCACGCTCGTCTATTTGTTAGGGATGGTGATCTAACATGGGCGCAAACAGCCATCGCGAATCATTTCCGTGGAAACATATCATTGGGTTTTTGTTGTCGCTCGTCTTGACGTTTGCGGCTCTTTGGGTGGCGCTCTCGTCTGGGCTGCCGCTTAAAGCCGTGATCGTCATCATCGTCTTGTTCGCGATCATCCAAGCGAGCTTGCAGCTGTTTCTATTCATGCACGTCAACGAAAGCGACAGCGGCAAAGTGCAAACGTTCAACATGGTATACAGCTTCTTTATTGCTGTTGTCGTTGTCGCCGGTTCGATTTGGGTGATGCAGTTTGTGTTGTAAAGCGAGGCTGGCCGGGGTTCGGCCGGCTTTTTATGTTCAGAAGGGCTTTTGTGGTGTCATAGATGCCTGAAATGGGGGAGCCGTTGACGGAACATTGAAGAGATGGAGAGGCAACGTGGTTGCATTATAGGGGGCATGATATGTGCCTAAAAAAAGTCGTCTTGCCTCAAACAGGCAAGACGACGTTTTACAGCACTTTTGATAAAAACGCTTTCGTCCGCTCATGCTGCGGGTGGTCGAACAAGTCTTCCGGCTTCCCTTCCTCGACAATGTAGCCGCCGTCCATAAACAGGACGCGGTCGCCGACTTCACGGGCAAAGCCCATCTCGTGGGTGACGACGACCATCGTCATCCCTTCATTGGCCAGCTGCTTCATGACCGAGAGCACTTCCCCGACCATTTCCGGGTCAAGCGCTGACGTCGGCTCGTCAAACAGCATGATTTTCGGTTCCATGGCCAATGCCCGGGCGATGGCGACGCGCTGCGCCTGCCCACCGGAGAGGGAGTCCGGGTAGACGTGCGCTTTGTCTTGCAGCCCGACTTTGGCGAGCAGCTCCATCGCCTTCGCTTCCGCTTTTTCACGCGGCCATTTCCGCACTTTCATCGGTGCCAGCGTGATATTGTTCAGCACCGTCATATGCGGAAACAAGTTAAAGCGCTGG
This sequence comes from Geobacillus sp. WSUCF-018B, assembly GCF_002809985.1. Taxonomy (NCBI): domain Bacteria; kingdom Bacillati; phylum Bacillota; class Bacilli; order Caryophanales; family Anoxybacillaceae; genus Geobacillus; species Geobacillus sp. WSUCF-018B. Next base: position 21,254 of record NZ_PIJF01000043.1, on the reverse strand, counting down.
AACACCATTCCGACTTCTTCCCGCACTTTATTTAAGTTCGTGTCTTTCGCCTTTAAATTAATGCCGTCAATAATAATTTCACCTTCATCGAAATCCTCAAGCAAGTTTAAACAGCGTAAAAACGTCGATTTTCCCGACCCCGATGGGCCGATGACGACCACGACTTCTCCTTCGCGAATATGGACATCGATTCCTTTTAAAACTTGGAGCGAACCGAACGATTTTTTCAGCTGGCGTACGTCAATCATTGGGTCGAATACTTCCTTTCAAGATAGTGTGACAGTTTGCTTAACGAAAGCGTTAAGAGCAAATAGATGAACGCCACTGTTAAATACGGCTCCCAAACGCGGTAATACTCACCCGCGGCCGCTTTCCCCCAATACATGATTTCCGGGGCGGCGATGACCATCCCAAGCGACGAATCTTTAATTAAGACGATAAACTCGTTCGCAAACGGCGGAATCATTCGCTTTAACGCCTGCGGCAAAATAATGTAGCGCATCGCCTGCGCATGCGTCATCCCAAGCGAGCGGGCCGCTTCCATTTGCCCTTTGTCGATCGACTGGATGCCGGCGCGGAAAATCTCGGCCACATACGCGGCCGAGTTGAGCGACAGCGAGACGGCCAGGGAAGCGACGGCATTTGGCTGGGCGAAAAAGAGCGGCATGGCGCCGAAATGGACGAGCAAAATTTGCACGACAAGCGGCGTACCGCGGAAAAAGTGAATGTACCACGAAAACGGCAAACGAATAATCGGGTTGGACGACATTTTGCCAAGGCCGATGAACAGGCCGAGAATGAGGCCGAACACGATGCCGGCTAATGATACGCCGATCGTTACGAGCAGCCCTTGCCAAAAGTAAGGGGCGTATTCAACAATAATATCAAAACGAAAATCCATCGATCTCACCTTTCTCTAAGAAAAATGCGTAACTTGCGGGTAGTTACGCATTTTTCTATGTTCGTGCGCTTATTGTTGTTTTAATCGATCAAGCTTCGGTTCTTTTCCAAACCATTTTTTATAGATTTCAGTGTATTTGCCGCTGTTGATGACGTTTTTTAATGCTTCGTCCACTTTGGCTTTCAATTCGCTGTTTTTTGGGAAGATCATACCATAATATTCTGAAGCGAAGTTTTTTGGATCCTCAATGACTTGCAGTTTTTTATTGGGATTGTTTTTCACGTATTCGTTTGCCACCGCGTTGTCCGTGATGACAGCATCAACACCGCCGTTTAGCAGTTCCATAATGGCAACAACACTCGTTTCGAATTTTTTAATATGATCGCCTTTGCCAAATAGCTTCTCCGCAGCTTCTTGACCGGTTGTCGCGTTTTGAACGCCGATCGTTTTCCCTTTTAAGTCAAGGGCGTTTTTCACCGGGCTGCCTTGTTTGACTAAGATGACTTGTGTTGCTTCAAAGTACGGAGCTGAGAAATCATAAGATTGTTTCCGTTTGTCCGTAATCGTAATGCCGGAAATGCCCATGTCGATTTCTTTGCTTTGCAGCGAAGCGAACAGCGGATCCCAGCCGATGTTTTTTAATTCATAATCCAAGCCGGCTTCTTTCATCACTGCATCCAAAAGGTCGGCGTCAAACCCAACAATTTTTCCTTTTTGCATATATTCAAATGGCGCAAACGCCGCGTCCGTCCCGACGGTGATTTTTTGCTTCCCTTCTTTTTCAGCGCCTGACGGAGAGCTTGTTTCTGTCGACTTGCCACAAGCGGCGAGCGCCATAAACAACGCAGCAACGACCGCTACGATCAAACCTTTCTTCATTTTTAACATCCTATAAAATCCCCCTTTGGAATCATTGTCGATGAACGATTATCATACTATCAATATTTTTGTTATTATGCAATAGGTTTTATAAAAATAATTGTTTGAACATTTTGGTACCGCCGTATAAATGGGGAAAAGGCGCATTTTTCAATGTTTTTCGCCACATTAACTGAAGGGCATATGGCTAATATCATTTCGTGTGCATTTTTATAAAATAATTTTTTATGTATAAAAAGACATAAACGATTGATTTTGAATTTACAGAATATTATACCAGAAAGAGGGTAGAGTTGGCAAAGGTTTTGTCAATTTGTTTATTATAGCGGTATGGAAAAATAAATACTATTGTGTAAATACTATCAATTTCGTTATGATGAAAGTGGTGACAAGACAGTAGAGGAAGTATGGTCTTTTTTACGTTTTATGTCTCGTCCGGCCTTGTTTCAGGGGGCGTTCTGTTTGAAAACTCATTTGGTGTTAGCTACCATACGGGATTGTGGATCGTCGGCGGTGTTGTCGTCGCTTACACGCTGTTTGGCGGCTTTTTGGCCGTCAGCTGGACGGACTTTGTCCAAGGGACGATTATGTTCATCGCGTTGATTTTAGTGCCGGTCGTGACGCTGTTCCATACAGGCGGGCCGGTGGATACGATGGAGACGATTCGCGACATCGATCCCAACTTGTTGAACTTGTGGAAAGGAACGAGTGTTCTTGGCATCATTTCGTTATTCGCCTGGGGGCTCGGCTATTTTGGCCAGCCGCACATTATCGTCCGCTTTATGGCCATTAAGTCGGTGAAAGAAATGAAAAGCGCCCGCCGCATCGGCATGGGCTGGATGATTTTCTCCGTTGTCGGGGCGATGTTGACCGGTCTTTTTGGAATCGCTTACTTTTCGCAGCGCGGCATGAAGCTTGATGATCCGGAAACGGTGTTTATTCAACTCGGACACATTTTGTTCCATCCGATTATTACTGGGTTTTTGCTGGCGGCGATTTTAGCGGCGATTATGAGCACGATCTCGTCACAGTTGCTCGTCACGTCGAGCTCGCTGACCGAAGACTTGTATAAAGTCGTGTTCCGCCGCGCGGCTTCGGATAAGGAGCTTGTCTTCGTCGGGCGTTTGTCGGTGCTCCTTGTCGCCATTGTCGCGACAGCGCTGGCGTATACGAAAAACGACACCATTTTAAACTTGGTCGGCTATGCGTGGGCTGGGTTTGGCGCATCGTTTGGCCCCGTCATTTTGCTTAGCTTATGCTGGCGGCGGATGACGAAATGGGGGGCGCTCGCCGGCATGGTCGCCGGGGCGGCAACGGTCATTTTGTGGACGCAGTCGGAGTATTTGAAAGGGCTGTTGTATGAGATGATTCCGGGCTTCGCCGCGAGCCTCGCCGCTATTGTCGTCGTGAGCCTGTTGACAAAAGCGCCGGAAGGGAAAGTGGCGGAACAGTTTGATCAGTTTAAGAAGTCGCTGTCATAAGCGAAATGAACAGGGTGTTCCTCGGTGGGGACACCCTGTTGTCATGATCGGCATGTTGTCCTTCATCATATAGGCGTTGTTGCGGCCTCGCAATTCGCCCGACCGCCTTACCGTGTCGCCGCGTCGCTATGCTGTTTCGGCTGGGCGATGGCAGTGTTGAGGCGGTGTCGCCATGATCAGCTTTAAGACGAGGCAAAGGGGTGCCGCACCCTGCTTTGGTTCGGATGCCAACACATGTCGCGGCGCCGCACCCTTTTAGTCCGGCCGCAGCCCCCCCTTGGCACCTCCGCCCGGAGGCGGGGCGAAGGGCCGCCGCTGTTACGCCATCGTGTTCCAGTCTGGATACAGATCAGTGCGCCGGTCGCGCCATGTCGCGACCGATCCTTTTTCCCGCACTTTGCGAAGGAGCGACAAGTCAAGGTCAGCGGTAATGACCATGTCGCTGTTGATCTCGCCCGCCGCAAGGACGCCGCCGGGTGGGAACGGGATGTCGTTTGGCGTGATGACGGCTGCCTGGCCGAAATTGGCGCGCATAAAGTCGACCGTCGGAAGCGACCCGACCGTGCCGGTCGTGACGACATACACTTCGTTTTCGACCGCCCGCGCGTGGCAGCAATACCGTACGCGGTAAAACCCGTGCCGATCGTCGGTGCACGACGGACAGAAGATGACGTCCGCCCCTTTCGCGCGCGCCAGGCGAACGATTTCCGGAAACTCGATGTCATAGCACGTCAAAATGGCGATCGTCGCTTTGTCCGTTTCAAAGACGTGCAGTCCGTCACCCGGGGCGATGTTCCATTCGTTGGCTTCGGTCGGGGTGATGTGCAGCTTCGCTTGGCGATGGATCGTTCCGTCCGGCGCAAACAAGTGGGCGACATTGTACAGCTTGTCGTTTTCGCGGATGACATGCGTACCGCCGATCAAATACATGCCCGTGTCTTTGGCGAGCGACGTAAACAGCCCGCAATACGGCTCCGTGTAGTCCGGCAAGTCGTCGATCGCTGCTTGACGTCCGTCATCAAGTGGAATGGAAAGCAATTGGGTCGTGAAAAATTCTGGGAACAAGACAAACTCGGCGTCAAACTCTTGCGCTGTTTTGACGTAATGCGTCACTTGCGCGGCAAACTCGTCAAACGAACGGATCGTATGCAAATGATATTGGACAGCGGATACGCGCAATGGCGGCACCTTCCTTTCTATTTCCATATGGCATCTATTTTAGCACCATGCAAACCGTTTCGAGGCATTTGATTTTTCAATATGCGCAGGCCCCGCTCCCTTCCTATTTCAAGGAGGGGAGTTGCGGAAAAAGACAAGGACGAGGTCTTGTCTATTATTGTTCGCCGTAGCGGCGGTACGCACCGTGATGTGTGGGCCCGACGTATTCGTTGAGCGGGAACGAATGGCGAATGGCGGCGGTGATGAACGCCTTGGCGGTGGCAATGGCGTCTTTCACCGGCCGGCCTTTTGCCAGTTCGGCGGCGATGGCCGCCGAGAACGTGCAGCCTGCTCCGTGCGTATACGTCGTGTCAATCCGCTCCGATTCGAGGAGTTCAAACGTTTTGCCGTCGTAAAGGACGTCAACCGCATAGTCATGCGGAATTTTCCGCCCGCCTTTGACGATGACATATTGGGCCCCGAGTTCATGAATGCGCCCGGCCGCTTCCTTCATGTCCTGGATCGTTTCAATGCGCGGCAAGCCGGAAAGCTGCGCTGCTTCGAACAAGTTTGGCGTCACGACCGTTGCTTTTGGTACAAGCGTTTCCCGGTAGCACACTGTATTTTCCGGATGGAGCGGCTCATCCGCCCCTTTGCACACCATAACTGGATCGACGACCGCATTTTTCAAACCATGCTTTTCAATCGTCCGCGCCGCTAATTCAATGATATCAGTTGTCGGAAGCATGCCTGTTTTTAAGGCATCAATCCCGACGCCGACGATGATCGTCTCAAGCTGGGCTTCGATCGTTGCTAGGTCAACGGGGAACACTTGGTGCGCCCACCGGTTGTGCGGGTCCATGGCGACGATGGTCGTGATCGCCGTCATGCCGTAAACGCCAAGCTCTTGGAACGTTTTTAAGTCCGCCTGCAGCCCGGCGCCGCCGCTGCTGTCCGAGCCGGCGATCGTTAACGCTTTTGGCATCGTCATCATCATCACTCCTTTGCTTCATAACATTATATCATGAAGCCGCCCTCAAGGACGAAATAGTTGTTCCACATCAACAAAAAAGCCATCCAGCACACGTGAACAGGCCATGCCGGTTTCTTTCCAGACGCCGGCTTGTTCATATTGTCCATTGTCATTGAGCGAGTAGATTTGCACAACACGATGCATGGGGTTCACGATCCAGTATTCATAGACTCCGTATTGCATATACAAATTCAATTTGAACACGAGATCGTACGCCTGGTTGGAAGGGCTTAAAATCTCGATGATCAGCGTTGGGACGCCGACAAATTTTGTATCCGTTAATCCACTTCGATCACAGATCACGGTTAAATCAGGGACGACAATTTTCTTGCCTTCGATTCGTTCGTTCTTTAGTTCGATATCAAACGGGGCATGAAACACTTCACACGGCTTTCCTTCTAAAAAATGGAACAGTTGGACGTGCAGCCGTCCCGATATGCGTTGGTGCTGGGTCGAAGGGGAGGGAGACATCAACACAGCGCCATCAATGTATTCTAAAACGCGGTCGGTTGTTTCCCGCATGCGATAAAATTCTTCAAGCGATACCGCCTGTTTTCCCGGAACGTTCACGAAATCACCTTCTTTCCCGCTTTCTATTTTCATTATACACTGGCCGCTTTGTCGAACGAAAATGATTTGGCATAACGCAACGGGTGACATACTCCCGCCGCCTGCGCTCACTTGCAGAAATGGCGGCCTTGTCGGTTTAGGACGATAAAAAAAAAGCCGCCCGCTATGAGCGGGCGATCATGGGAATGGACAATGATGAACAGGCGGCCGGCAGCGCGTGTTGCCGGCCGTGTCCATCACGGTTAGTTGGCGGCCAACGTTTTCCCGAGCGCTTCGCGGGCCGGGACGTAGCGATAGCCGAGGTCGCGGGCGACGGCTTCGTACGTGATTTCGCCGTTGGCGACGTTGACGCCAAGCTCGAGCGCCGGGTTGTCCGTAATGGCTTGCATGACGCCTTTATTGGCGATTTGCAAGGCGTATGGGATCGTGACGTTCGTCAAGGCGATCGTCGAGGTGCGCGGGACAGCACCCGGCATGTTGGCGACCGCATAATGGACGACGCCGTGTTTGACGTACGTCGGGTCGTCGTGCGTCGTGACGTGGTCGCTTGTTTCGACGATGCCACCTTGGTCGATGGCGACATCGACGATGACCGACCCCGGTTTCATCGCTTTCACCATGTCCTCGGTGACGAGCTTCGGCGCCCGCGCTCCCGGGATGAGGACGGCGCCGATGACAAGGTCGGCCTCTGCGACCGCTTCGGCGATGTTCATCGGGTTGGACATGAGCGTCGTAATTTGGTTGCCGAAAATGTCGTCAAGCTCGCGCAGGCGATCCGCGTTCAAGTCGATGATCGTGACATCTGCCCCGAGGCCGACCGCGACTTTTGCCGCATTCGTGCCGACGACCCCGCCGCCGATGATGACTACTTTGCCGCGGGCGACGCCAGGGACGCCGCCAAGCAAAATGCCTTTGCCGCCGTACGGCTTTTCCAAAAATTGCGCCCCGATTTGCGCCGCCATCCGTCCGGCGACTTCGCTCATCGGCGTCAACAGCGGCAGCGTGCGGCCGACTTGCACAGTTTCATAGGCGATGGCGATAACGCCGCTTTCTTTTAACGCGCGCGTCAACTCTGGGTCGGCGGCCAAATGCAAGTAGGTGAACAGCACAAGCCCCGGACGGAAGAAGCGGTATTCGCTTGGCAGCGGCTCTTTCACTTTCATCACCATATCTGCTTGCGCCCACACATCTTCCGCTCGCTCGATGATTTGTGCTCCGGCACGGGCGTAATCATTGTCGCTGAAACCGCTTCCAACCCCTGCCTCTTTCTCAATGAGCACCGTATGTCCTGCCTGAACGAACGACAATACGCCAGCCGGCGTAATGGCGACACGGTTTTCGTTGTTTTTAATTTCCTTTGGCACTCCAATAATCATGAATATGGTTCCTCCTCATCAAAAGTGGCCTTACTTATAGTATAAAAGAGACGGAACGGGCCGGGCATTGTTCAAAAAAGAGAAAGAAGCGCGTGGGTTTTGTGGATTTCCACAAATTCAACCGCGCGCTTCGTATTTCGCTAATTTAATATCAATGTATAATTTGATTTTTTGATTCATGTCATTGAGATCAAGCTCGGCGATGTCGGCAATCCGCTTGAGCCGATAAGCAAGCGTGTTCGGGTGAACGTTGAGGACGTCGGCGGTTTCTTGCACATTTTCGTTATGGTCAAAAAATGTTTCAAACGTTTTCACCAAGTCGCTGTGATGTTTGCGGTCATAGGCTTGCAATTTCTCAAGCGCCGGGTTGGTCCAGCCTCCTTGCCGTTTTTTTTCAAGCAAAAAGTCAAAAAATTGGTAAATACCGAGTTGGGCGTAGCCGTAAACCGACTTGATTTCATCGCCGAGCTTTTCTTTCAGCGCCAGGACGGCGAGCGCTTCGCGGTAGCTTTTTTCAATGAGGCGATAGACGCTGTACACGCCGCCAAATCCGCACTGCACATCGTGGATGTGAAATCGTTCTTTCATTTTGGCGGCGAACGATTCGATGAATGCACTCAGCTCTTTCAGCGGCTGGTCAGTTTTGGGCGCCCCAAGCAAAATCACATCGCGGCCGTCGGTCGTATAAAGAAGAATCGGGATTTGCTGAGTCGTCTGCAAGAGATAAGAAATTTGCCGCTCCATTTCGGCGGTCAAATCAGCGGCAAAGCGGAAGACGACAACGGCAAACTGCGGTGCGGTCGGGATTTGCATGGCAGCGAGATGAGCGCGAATCTCGTCTTCGGCCGCGATATGGCTCGTCAGCAACTTCCAAAACAGCTCCTGCACCCGCTCTTCTTTTTTGTTTTTGCGCATATACAGCTGCAACACTTTGTTTTTCGCTGCCTTGGCGGCGAGTTTGAGCCATTCCATCTCCTCAGGCGACAGCGTCCGGTTCGTTTCCAGCACCCAGATGAAACCGATCACCTCATCGTTTTTCCAGATCGACACAGCGACGCGGCTGCCGAGGCCGACGTCATGAATCGGCGGCACGCGCACCGGCTCGCGGCTTTTGAGCAGCGCCGGGATGGCGCCTTGTTTCCATAAGCTGTTGATCACTTTTTCCGGGACGCGCCGGCTGATGATCGTCGCCGTCCGCGCCGGATCGGTGTAATCGTCATGGGCGCTGTAGGCGATGAGCCGATGGTTCGCATCTTCGATCGTCACCGGGCATTTCAGCACGTCGCTGACGCGGTCGGCAAACTCTTCAAGGCTGTCAAATTCGCCGCGGAACGGGTCGGTGTACGAGGGCATATCGGTGTTTTCCCCCCAGCATAAAATTATGAGACGAAAAGCATCGCATTTAAGCAGCAGTCATTAGCCGCCTCTGGTTAAACATTTCCTCACAATTCTATGAACGGTTTCATCATAACTTATGCGCCGTCAGCTGTAAATCAACACGTATGGGTATATTTTGAGGTGACTCAATGCGGTCCTGTTTAAACGAGGGCACGCGCCTGAGATTTGTATGATCTTCCTGCTTTTGTTCGCTATCCTTGTGAAATGGCGGGGACGGTGTATTATCGTTTATTTTAGGTTAAGGGAATGATCTATCCCCGAAAGACAAGAATTTATTTCCAAATATTTAATAACTTCAGAATATAAAAACATTTTATTGACGAAAGAGGATACGTCAAATAAAATGGACTTAGGTTATATCTGTCGACAGTCGACAAAGTAGGTGAAGGTAAATGAGTCAGGATCAACCGGACCGATCCGCTCCTTTTTACGAGCAAATTTATCATTTATTGCGCAAGAAAATTCTTCAAGGAGAATTCAAGCCTGGACAACGTATCTACGAAGCAAAGCTGGCCAGAGAGTTAAATGTAAGTAGAAGTCCGGTGCGAGAGGCTGTAAGGGCGCTTGAAAAAGAGGGATTGCTCCAGATTGATCATAAATCGCGGATCACTGTGTACGAACCGACGATGAGGAATGTGGAGGAGATTTATCAATGCCGCATGTCCCTTGAATCATTGGCTGTTAAACTGGCCTGCGAACGGATGTCTGCCTCTCAATTGGATGAGATGGAGGAAGTGCTTTACCAAACAGAACGAAATATTATAATCGGGGATCTTGAATCCGTGATTGCATTCAACGCCCAGTTCCACGATTGTATTGTTTTGTTCAGCGGTAATAGCGAACTAGGAAAGTTGCTAGGAGGACTTAGGTCGCTAACGTATTACTATCGGACGCTGAACGTGCACGGGCCAGGGAGGGCAAACCAAATTTTAGAAGAGCACAAGCAAATTTTTTTTAAAATGAAAGAACGAAAAGCGGATGAAGCGGCGGAAGAAATGAAAGTGCATATTGAACATGACTTGCTTCACTTAAAAAACTTGTTAGCAAAGGAATGCGAACAAGCAAGGGGGAAGAAATCTTGAAACAATGGGACATCGCCGTCATTCCAGGTGACGGCATCGGCAAGGAGGTCGTGCCTGCGGCGTTGGATGTGCTGCAGGCGGTCGCGGATGTTCATGGAGGGATCTCTTTTTCCTTTACGGAATTTCCATGGAACTGCGATTACTATGTTGAACACGGCCAAATGATGCCAGATGATGGGCTTGAGACGTTGCGGAACTTTGACGCCATTTTCCTTGGAGCGGTCGGCAATCCGAAGCTTGTCCCTGACCATATTTCATTATGGGGATTGCTTCTGAAAATTCGCCGTGAATTTGAACAAGTGATCAACATTCGCCCGGCAAAATATTTCCGCGGCTTATCCTCGCCCCTGGCCGAACCGCGCGAGTTTGATTTCATCGTCGTCCGCGAAAACAGCGAAGGGGAATATAGCGAAGTCGGCGGGCGCATCCACCGCGGGGAAGACGAAATCGCCATTCAAAACGCTGTCTTTACCCGCAAAGGGACGGAGCGGGCGATGCGTTATGCGTTCGAGCTGGCGCGGAAGCGGAAACGGCATGTGACGAGCGCGACGAAATCGAACGGCATTTTCCATACGATGCCGTTTTGGGATGAAGTGTTCGCCGACGTCAAGCGCGACTACCCGGATGTCGCGACCGCGTCGTACCATATTGATGCATTGGCCGCCTTTTTCGTGACAAGGCCGCATACGTTTGACGTCGTTGTCGCGAGCAACTTGTTTGGCGACATTTTGACGGACCTTGGCGGCGCTATTATGGGCAGCATCGGCATCGCCCCGGCGGCGAACATCAACGTCAACGGCAAGTACCCGTCCATGTTTGAGCCGGTGCACGGCTCGGCGCCGGACATTTACGGCAAAGGCATCGCCAACCCGATCGGGCAAATTTGGACGGCGAAACTGATGCTTGACCATTTCGGCGAAGAAGAGCTCGGCGCCCTTTTGTTGCAAACGATTGAGGATGTCACCGCTGACGGCATCAAAACGCCCGATCTCGGCGGCACGGCGACGACAAAGGAAGTGACGGAAGAAATTTGCCGGCGGCTGCGCAAACGAGGCTGATGAAGACCGATTGGGGCGGCGCGGTTGGCACTGTCCTTCCGTTTTCGGTATACTGGTTGTCAGACAAACCGAATAGAAAGGATGACGCCCGTTGTTCAAAAAATGGTTTGGCAAGCAACAGCCGAAGGAAGAGACGATCACCGCACCGCTTGACGGAACGATTGTGCCGCTTGAAGACGTGCCGGATCCGGTGTTTGCGCAAAACATGATGGGCGATGGCATCGCCATCGACCCGGCGGATGGGGATGTCGTCGCTCCGGTGGACGGGGAAATCGTCCAACTCTTTCCGACGAAGCATGCTATCGGCTTGCGTTCGGAAGCGGGTGTGGAGCTGCTCATCCATGTCGGCATCGACACCGTGTCGATGAACGGGGAAGGGTTTACCGCCTATGTCAAAGCCGGCGACCGAGTGAAACGGGGCGATCGGCTTCTTTCTGTCGACTTGCCGCTTGTGCGCGAGAAAGCGAAAAGCGCGGTGACGCCGATCATCATCACGAATGGTGATGCGCTTGAAAGTTTGGAGAAAAAAGCAGGGACATCGGCAGCAAAAGGCGAGACGGTCTTATTTCATGTGAAAATGAAATAAGGGCGGCAGGGAGGACATATGGCGTTTCGCATCCATAAGATTTTAAACAACAACGCCGTTGTCGTGCTCGATGAAGGCAAAGAGAAAATTGTCATGGGCCCGGGGATTGCGTTTCAAAAGCGGAAAAACGATCTCATCCCCCCGGGCCGCATTGAGAAAATTTTCGTCATGGAAGAAGAAAATGAGAAGTTCCAGCAATTGCTTCGCACGTTGCCAGAAGAACATATCGATATTGCCGAAGAAATTATCAGCTATGCGGAAGGCAAACTGCAAGCACCGCTCAACGACCATATTCATATTGCGCTGACTGACCATTTGTCGTTTGCCATCGAGCGGTTGAAGCAAGGTTACCGCATTCAAAACAAATTGCTCAATGAAATTAAAGTGCTATATAAGGCGGAGTATGAAATTGGGCTATGGGCGAAACAGTTGATCAAAGAGCGGCTTGGCATCGAGATTCCCGATGACGAGGTGGCCCATATCGCCCTTCATATTCATACGGCGAAACTCGATGCCGCCAGCATGAACAAAACGATGCGCGAGACGACGCTCATTCATGAATTCGTTGACCTTATCCAAACGGAGCTCGGCATATCGATCGATAAGGAAAGCATTTCATACCAGCGGCTGCTCACTCATTTGCGCTTTGCCTTAAGCCGCATCGAAAACGGGGAGCCGATTCATTCGATGGATGAGGAGATGCTTGCGCTCATTCAGACAAAATATGCAAGGGAATGGGCGTGTACACAAAAAGCGGCAAGCTATGCAGAGAAGGAATATGGCATCCGTTTTCCGGAGGAGGAACTCGCCTATATCGTCCTCCATATCCAACGGTTGCGAAAGCGTTGACAAAAACAGCAGGTTGCCGTATAATGCAAAACAGACAACGAAATATTGCGGGATTGTAACTGCTTCGAGCAGGCAAGACCTAAAACGTATGAAGGGAACGGCAAGTGAGTCATGCCGCTAGATCGCCCTTTGTATGTTTTAGGTCTTTTTTGTTTTTCATTTCACCATCATTCAGAAGGAGAGGAGTTCACCGATGAATTATGAACACATTGCTAAACAACTCATCCCGCTCCTTGGCGGGAAAGAAAACGTCATTAGCGCGACCCATTGCGCAACAAGGCTTCGGCTTGTTTTAAAGGACGAGAAAAAGGTTGATGCAAAAACCATTGAAAACATTGAAGGGGTTAAAGGGGCGTTTTCCAGCTCCGGACAGTTTCAAATTATTTTTGGCACCGGCGTGGTGAATAAAGTGTATGAAGCGTTTGCCCGGGAAGCAGGGATACAGCAAGGTGATGCTGATGCTCATCAAGAAGCCATCAAGCAAAAAATGAATCCGCTCGCCCGCTTTGCGAAGACGTTGTCAAACATTTTTGTCCCAATCATCCCAGCCATTGTCGCGAGCGGTTTGTTAATGGGTTTGCTTGGGATGATGAAGGCGTTCAAATGGGTGGCGGCAGACAGCCCGCTGTATATTTTGCTTGATATGTTTTCGAGTGCGGCGTTTATTATTTTGCCAATTTTAATCGGCTTTAGCGCGGCGAAAGAATTTGGAGGCACGCCGTTTTTAGGGGCGGTCATCGGCGGTATTATGACTCACCCGGCGCTATTAAACCCGTGGGGATTGGCCGAGGCCAAGCCAAACTATATGCATTTTCTTGGCTTTGATATCGCTATGGTCGGGTATCAAGGGACGGTCGTGCCGATTTTGCTGGCGACGTATGTGATGAGCAAAGTGGAGCGTGGATTGCGAAAAGTTGTTCCTCATGCGGTCAGTTTGCTTGTTGTTCCATTTGTGACCGTCATTTTGACGGGATTTATTACGATTTTGGCCATTGGTCCGCTCGGCAATTTGCTTGGCGATGGGATTACGACGGTGTTGAACTTTGTTTACCATTATGGCGGTGCGTTAGCTGGCCTTATCTTTGGTGGATTGTACTCGATGATCGTCATTACTGGTGTGCATCATAGCTTTCATGCCATTGAAGCGAACTTGTTGGCGAAACTTGGGGTCAACTATTTACTGCCAATTTGGTCGATGGCCAACGTCGCCCAAGGCGGCGCCGGTTTGGCTGTATTTGTCAAATCGAAGCGGACAAAAACAAAAGAGATTGCGTTGCCGGCGGCCTTGTCAGCTTTTTTAGGCATTACCGAGCCAGTCATTTTCGGGGTGAACTTAAAATACCGGAAGCCGTTTATCGCTGCGGCCATTGGCGGCGCGCTCGGCGGAGCGTACGTCGTATTTACGAATGTAGTAGCTAATGCCTACGGGTTGACCGGCATCCCGATGATCGCCATCGTTGCGCCGGAAGGGCTCACGAACTTAATGCACTACTTAATCGGTTTTGCCATTGCCGTCGTTTCAGCGTTTGTGGCGACATTCCTTCTAAAGTTCCGTGAAGAAGAAGAGTGAGGGGACAAGCGGATGAAATCCGAACGGGAACAGAAACTTATTGAACAAGCATACGCTGAAGTCGAAAAATATGAGACTCTTGTCAATCGTGACCGGTATCGGCTTCGCTACCATCTCATGCCTCCTGTCGGGTTGATGAACGATCCAAACGGGCTGATCGACTGGCACGGAACGTATCACGTCTTCTACCAATGGATGCCGTTTCGCACCGGCCATGGCGCCAAGTTCTGGGGGCATTATACGTCCCCAGACTTGGTTCATTGGCAAGCAGCGCCGATTGCGTTAGCGCCAAGCGAATGGTATGACAAAGATGGCTGCTATTCCGGCAGTGCGATTAGTTGCGATGGAAAACTCGTGCTGTTTTACACTGGCAATGTGAAAGATGAACAAGGAAACCGCCAAACGTACCAATGCATGGCCGTATCGGAAGATGGCATTCATTTTACAAAAAAAGGCGTCGTCATTACACTTCCGGACGGATATACGGCCCATTTCCGCGATCCGAAAGTATGGCGGTATCAGGGCCATTGGTATATGATCCTGGGGGCGCAAAGCGAAAGCGGCGATGGAAAAGCGGTGCTGTTTCGTTCCGCTGATCTTTGTCATTGGGAGCATCTTGGCCCAATTGCTGGCGGCAACATGAACGGGATTGGTCCGTTTGGCTATATGTGGGAATGCCCAGACTTGTTTCCATTAGATGGGCAAGACGTGCTCATCGTCTGCCCGCAAGGATTAAAACCGGACGGCATGCGCTACCAAAACGTCTACCAGTCAGGTTATTTTGTCGGCCGCTTCGACTACGAACGGGCCGAATTCCTTCACGGGACGTTTGAGGAGCTTGATCGCGGCTTTGAATTTTACGCCCCGCAAACGATGCTTGACCGGAACGGGCGGCGCATCCTCATCGGCTGGATGGGCGTGCCGGACCAGGATGAAGACCGTCAGCCGACAGTGAGCCACCGCTGGGTGCACGCGCTCACCTTGCCGCGCGAACTTCGCCTCACTGGCGGCAAGCTGAGACAGACGCCAGTGGAAGAGTTGAAACAGTTGCGCAAACAAAAAGTAGCATATCCAAGCGCCACTGTGGTGAATGAGCTGAGGTCATGGCCGGGACTCGAGGGAGATGCGATCGAACTTCGCCTCGACAATATCGAACTGTTCGGAAGCATGATGGAAATTTACTTTCGCCATGCGGCTCGCCTTGTTTACAATAGTGACGAAGGGGTATTGACGCTTGAACGGAAAAGCTTTGTGAACGGGCTGACGGAGAAGCGGCAATGTCGATTGCCACGTCTTCGTTCGCTTCATGTTTTCCTTGATACGTCATCGATCGAACTGTTCGTCAATGATGGCGAAGAGACGTTCACTGCGCGGTTTTTTCCGTATCCGGACGACCGAACGATTTTCTTTGGCGCTCATGGGCATCTTCAGATGGACATCGAGAAATGGGAATTATAAGACGGATTGGCACGAGCAAAGCTGCCGAGAGCAATCGCTTTTCGGCGGCTTGTTTATTACTGTTGTAGTTCCTTTTGTGAGACAATGAGCAATACGGGATTGAATTTACTCCTGTCCCCCTCTATAATGAACAGTAGATAGTGTCTTTACATCGATAATGACAGGGGGATACACATGAACCAAACCGCGATTTCCCAGCGCAAGCTGTTAGGCATCGCCGGTCTCGGTTGGCTGTTTGACGCCATGGACGTCGGGATGCTGTCGTTTTTGATGGCCGCCTTGCAAAAAGATTGGAACTTGACGGCCAGCCAAGTCGGCTGGATCGGCAGCGTCAACTCGATCGGCATGGCGGTCGGGGCGCTCGTGTTCGGATTGCTTGCGGACCGGATCGGTCGAAAAAACGTCTTTATTTTGACGTTGTTATTGTTCTCGGTCGGCAGCGGGCTGTCGGCGCTGACGACGACGTTGGCGGCGTTTTTGGCGCTCCGCTTTTTGATCGGCATGGGGCTTGGCGGCGAGCTGCCGGTCGCGTCAACGCTCGTTTCGGAGGCGGTGCCGGCTAAAGACCGCGGCCGGGTTGTCGTGCTGCTTGAGAGCTTTTGGGCCGGCGGGTGGCTGCTGGCGGCGCTCATCTCGTATTTCGTCATACCAGTTTACGGCTGGCGGACGGCGTTATGGCTGGCGGCGATTCCAGCGCTGTATGCGATCTATTTGCGCCTCCGTCTGCCTGATTCGCCGCGGTTTGCGGCCGCGCAAAAAGAGGAGACGGTGTGGAGCAATATCGTCAAAGTATGGTCCGCTCCCCATCGGAAAGAGACGGTCATGCTTTGGCTCCTTTGGTTTTGCGTCGTCTTTTCGTATTACGGCATGTTTTTATGGCTGCCGAGTGTCATGGTCATGAAAGGGTTCAGCTTGATTAAAAGTTTTGAGTACGTGCTTATCATGACGCTAGCGCAGCTGCCGGGTTATTTCAGCGCCGCATGGCTGATCGAGCGGGCGGGGCGGAAATTTGTCTTGGTCACGTATTTGCTTGGCACCGCATTGAGCGCCTACTTTTTCGGCACGGCCGAGTCGCTCGTTGGGCTGATGGCGTCCGGCATTTTCTTGTCGTTTTTCAACTTGGGCGCATGGGGGGCGCTGTATGCCTATACACCGGAGCAGTATCCGACATCGATCCGTGCGACAGGCGCCGGCATGGCGGCGGCGTTTGGCCGCATCGGCGGCATTTTCGGCCCGCTGTTGGTCGGCTCGCTTGTCGCGCAAGGGGTGTCGGTGACGATGATTTTCACGCTGTTTTGTCTATCGGTCCTTGTCGCCGTTTTGGCGGTCGCGGTGTTGGGCAGCGAGACGAAGCAGCAGGAGCTTGCATGAGGAAAATCGTTGTAAGGGACATTCTAAGACAGATCTCTCACGAGAGTTGCGGGCTTTGGTTCGTGGCGCTCGTTAGGGGAGGCACGCCGAAATTGACAAACAAACGGCAGGGGCGGTACCTTAAGGGTAAGCCCCTTTTTTGATTGGCCAAGCTTTTGGTGGGTGTGCGCATCGACGCCCGCGGACGCCAAGGGGGAAAGCCAGTGCGAGAGGCGGTGAATCAATCTTGCGTCCGTCCGTGTCTGTCGTTATTCCGACGTACAATCGCCCGTATCCGCTTGCCGAGCTGCTCGAGTCGTTAAGCCGGCAGACGTACAAGCCGTTTGAGGTCATCATTGTCAATGACGGCGGCGTTCCGGTTCATGATGTCGTCGTCTTGTACCCGGAGCTTGACATCCGTCTCATCGACCGCCGCGACAACGAAGGACATGTCGCCGCCCGCAACGAAGGCGTCAAGGCGGCGCGTGGCGACCTCATCATGCTTTGCGACGACGATGACCTCGTGCTGCCGTGCCATCTCGAGCGGATGGTCACAGCGCTTCGTGACGCCGATTTTGCCTATGCCGATGCGGAAATTGTCCAGTATCGGGTGGAAAACGACCAGCGTGTTCCATCCGCCCGTTTTTTATTTGCCTATGAGTATGATTTGGAAGCGATGCGGACGTTTTCGACGTACGTCCCGTCTGGAAGCGTGTATCGAAAATCGCTCCATGACGAGATCGGCTGCTTTGACACGACTGTCCACCATTATTGGGACTGGGACTTCTTTTTGCGGGCCGCCTCTGTATGTCGCGTCACCCGTGTCGCGGCGGCGACCGTGTTGTACGCGTTCAGCCCGGACGGCGACAACGTGTCGCGACATATGAACGACAAGCGGCGCCAATATTTGCGGCGGCTGTGTGAGAAGCATGGGCTTGGGGACTTGCCGATGAAAAATTTTTGGCTCTTGCTTGACGAGCCGGAAGTCGCGAAGCGCCGGGCGAAAAGCGAAGTCATCTGGGACGGGAAGCCCGTCGTGTCGCGGTTTTGGGCGCAAAAAAATGCGAGCGACCATTGACATAGGTCTTTCTGGTTTGCTATGATAGTGGACAAAATCATATATGGATCGCGATGACGGATCAATAGTAGTTAACCCTCTCTTCCGAAGCGAGCCGGGGGCGGTGGGAGCCCGGTGAAGACGGTTAATGAAACGGCAGTCCGGAGCGAACATGACGAAAGTGGGTGCGCGTTTGGCGCATCAACTAGGGTGGAACCGCGGGAGCTACGCTCTCGTCCCTAGGCACAAGGCCTAGGGGCGAGGGCGTTTTTCATGGTAACAAATGATGAATGGAGGAGGATGAACAGATGGCTGTGACAATGGAAGAAATCGTTGCCCACGCCAAGCATCGTGGCTTCGTGTTTCCGGGCTCGGAAATTTACGGCGGGCTGGCGAACACGTGGGATTACGGCCCGCTTGGCGTCGAGCTGAAAAACAACATCAAACGGGCGTGGTGGAAAAAATTCGTTCAAGAGTCGCCGTACAACGTCGGGCTCGACGCCGCCATTTTAATGAACCCGAGAACGTGGGAAGCGTCCGGTCACTTAGGCAACTTCAACGATCCGATGGTCGACTGCAAACAGTGCAAAGCGCGTCATCGCGCCGATAAGTTGATTGAGAAGGCGCTCGAGGAAAAAGGGATCGAGATGATCGTTGACGGGTTGCCGCTAGCGAAAATGGATGAGCTGATCCGCGAGCATGGCATCGCCTGTCCCGAATGCGGCAGCCGCGATTTCACGAACGTGCGCCAGTTCAACTTAATGTTTAAAACGTACCAAGGCGTCACCGAGTCGAGCGCCAACGAAATTTATTTGCGTCCAGAGACAGCGCAAGGCATTTTCGTCAACTTCAAAAACGTCCAGCGCACGATGCGCAAAAAATTGCCGTTTGGCATCGCGCAAATCGGCAAAAGCTTCCGCAACGAGATTACGCCGGGCAACTTCACGTTCCGCACGCGCGAATTCGAACAGATGGAGCTCGAGTTTTTCTGCAAGCCCGGTGAGGAGCTGCAATGGTTTGACTATTGGAAACAGTTTTGCAAGGACTGGCTGCTGTCGCTCGGCATGAAGGAGGATAACATCCGCCTGCGCGACCATGCGAAAGAAGAGTTGTCCCACTACAGCAACGCCACGACGGACATCGAGTACCATTTCCCGTTCGGCTGGGGCGAGCTCTGGGGCATTGCGTCGCGCACCGATTACGACTTAAAACAGCATATGGAATACTCCGGAGAGGATTTCCATTATCTCGACCAAGAAACGAACGAACGCTACGTGCCGTACTGCATTGAGCCGTCGCTTGGCGCCGACCGCGTCACGCTGGCGTTTATGATCGATGCCTATGACGAGGAAGAACTGGAAGACGGAACGACCCGGACGGTGATGCATTTGCATCCGGCGCTCGCGCCGTACAAGGCGGCCGTCTTGCCGCTGTCGAAAAAGCTTGGCGACGGCGCGCGCCGCATTTATGAGGAACTCGCGAAACATTTCATGGTCGACTATGACGAAACCGGCTCGATCGGCAAGAGGTATCGCCGCCAAGACGAAATCGGCACGCCGTTTTGCATTACGTACGATTTTGAGTCTGAACAAGACGGCCAAGTCACCGTCCGCGACCGCGATACGATGGAACAAGTGCGGCTGCCGATTGGAGAGCTCAAAGCCTTTTTAGAGGAAAAAATCGCTTTTTGATGACGGGAACGGAGGCTGTCTCAAAAGATCGTGAAACCGAGCTTTCGCAGACAGCCTCTTTTTTTGATCCTTCACCCCTCTGAGTTTGACGGTTTGAGGTCATCTAAAAGAGCCAAAATGCTTTGCTCGCAAAGATTTCACATGCGGATCCTAGAGAGGCGATGATCTCGTACAAAATCCTGCTATTCCATCTGTGTCTCAGTTAGAAAAGCCTGGTGAAATCGGCCTTCTTTTTTGGCGAAATGCCGTTGATTTGCTCATGGCAGTCATTTTTCATCGGCCTTCTAGGAGGCCGGTGATTGACTCGCACAACCGCTTCTGGGAATCAGTTCTCAAGTAGAGAAAACTTGTTGCATCAGCCTCTATGTTCACGCGTTCCATCATCGATCAAGGCAAACAACGGTTTTTCACCAACCTTCTAGAGTAAAAACCCAAAATTGTGCATAAGAGTACGTAACGGTACATGCAGTAAATAGCGATGAAACACATAGGTTAAGTCCAAATTATTGTGTAAATTCCCCTTTGATAGACAACATGGATCTGATAACTTGACGTACGGTAGGTAAGACCGGCAAGTCTCCCTGCCGATCGCCTTCCCGGACAAATGATCATGTTGTCAAGGAACAGGCGTGTCAGGGAGTTTTCGCGGCATATCCTCGCTTTGCTCCGGTGAAGCAGGAGTCTTCTCGCCCTAATACGCTAAAAGTCCCACCAATTTCAAAACGAAATAGAAACATTTGAAGGTATGATACATGTTTCAAACTCAGTATACGCCATTTTGCTTAACAACGCAGCCGCGATGGGGTTGTCATGGCAAATGTAATCACGCCAGTTTTGTTTACGCAACTCAACTGCAAGAAATTGAAATTGGAGCACATCGAAAAACGGAAACGGGAGTGTAAATGATGAAGGTTCATTTACAACTTGTGGTGAAGAGCCTGCTCATCTACAGTAAAATTAATAACCTGACTTCTTGAAACATGATATAATTATGTATAAAACCTCAACCAAGGTGGGGATGCAAATGAGCACTAACAAAAAAAGGAGCCGTGGCGCATATCATATAACAACTGGAACGGCAAAACGCCCAATTTTAAAGAGAATAGTGCGTCAAAACCGTCATCATTACCGAATTGGACCATCTGTTCTAACAGAAGAGCAAATGAAGGAGGTCATTCAAGTGCGATCTAAAAAAAAGAAGCTAACCAAGGAAGAAAAGAAAGCGTTACACAAACGTCTGGCTGGCAGTACGAAGTTATTTAGCAAAGAAGGCGTGTTGGAATCATTAAGAATTGCAAATAGAGAAGAGTGGGAGGATTAAGCATTGTCAACCAAAGTACTAATCGATACAAATATATACGCAGCACATGAAATGGGTTACCCTGATGCAGTAGAGTTCATTGAACAGCTGATTGAAGATGAGGTAGAGATTATTATGACTACCTTCATTGAGATGGAGATCATGTCTCATTTCGAAATCGAAACAGATCCTGATATAAGAGAAAATAGAAAAGGATATATTCAAATGGCTGATCAAATCTATGAAGTCACTAGAGAAGATATGGAGCTAGCAGCTGACATAAGAAGAAAAGCGAGAGCGGACAGTACACGCAAAAAGAGTATTAAAGCACCAGATGCTCTTGTTGCAGCTGCAGCTCTTCTATATACATGCTCATTGAAAAATTAACCTTCGCATAAGCGGTGCCCACTCTGGTTATACTGCTCCTAATGAAAAACATGGAAAAGGAGCGGAATTC
>NZ_PIJF01000042.1:0-26919 GCF_002809985.1 Geobacillus sp. WSUCF-018B | reverse complement strand
TGGGTTTTGAGCACATCTATTTTACCCAAGGAGTCCGGTTCATGTCTCCTTTTTTGTTTAGTTGTCAATTTATGTAAGTGAATTTGCTCATCTACAGTTAATAACTCAAAAGGAACACGCCCATTCGTTATTTCTTTTCCGTAACGTTCATATTGCTTTCTTCTTGCTTCTTCTACTCTTTTCCTTATGGTTTCCGAAGATTCCGAAACCCTCGTTTCTTTGGTGAAATCAATGACTTCCAATGATAATAAAACATCCATCCGGTCATAAATCGGCCCGGAAACACGATTTCGATACGCTTGAATTTGTTGAGGGGCAATCGATGGCTCTCTGTTAAACATCACAATCACACCCTTATTTCAATTTTTCAATCTCTTCAATCGGCAGTTCGGTTAATTCGTGAATCGTTTGGATGTCGTACCCTTTTACCAACATCTTTTTTGCAATTTGTCGCTTTTCTTGTTGTAATCCTTTTTTTACACCCTCTTTTAATCCTTTTTGCTCATACGAAATTAACAATTCGAGCACTTGTTCTTTTTCTTTCGTTTCCATCTTGTTCACCTCGTTTCGTAATTGGGTATTGTCAAAAGTTTATCCTCCACACTCACTGTTTTTCATTGAGTTTCAATGGTTGGAATAAAAAAAAAGCTTGCCACCCCCGTTGTTTTCGGCCATCATTGAGGTAACCCCACACCCAACACCCAAAACAAAGGAGTGACAAGCTTGTTACCTCAATTATTAGCCTATTTGCTCGAAATAATCAAGTCCCAACATCAAATCATTGTCTATTTAATTGGTGCCTTATTAGGAAAATCCTTAAGCCGCAAAGACATGGACGAACCGGTTCGAAAACCGTACCGAAAACTTCAAGTCGATGACCTTCCCATCATCGATGTCCCAGAAACACTCGACTACCGGCAGCTTTTAGCCGACTACGAAGCCCGGCACGGCCGTCCGTTGCCGCCGATCCAACGCCGGGACAACGCTAAACACCGTGTTCCGGATTCGTTGACGTGTCCCCGTTGCCAGGCGCCGTCATCCTACCTGTACGCCAACAACGGCGGAAAAGGGCAGTACCAATGCAAAGTGTGCCAATGCCGGTTCAACCATCGAAATCGGTTCAAAAAGCAAGCGGTCTTTCGTTGCCCGCACTGCTTCCAAACGCTTGAGAAAATCAAAGAACGCAAGAACTACTACATCTACAAATGCAAGAACAACGACTGCCCGTTTTACCAAAAGAACCTTCGCCGGATGAGCCAAAAAGAACGCCAACGGTTCCAGCAGAACCCTCAAGCCTTCAAGGTGCGGTATCGGTTCCGTGAGTTTTTGTTTGACTTTCAACCATTGGCCCCATCGTCGCCGAAAAAGCCAAAGGTCGATTTGTCTCGTCTGGCGGTGTCGTCGCACACCCTCGGACTCGTGTTGACGTACTACGTTAACTATGGGATGTCCTCCAGACAGACAGCCGGAATCATGAAGGATGTGCATGGCGTGTCGATCTCCCATCAGACGGTGCTCAACTACGCCAATAGCGTCGCGCTCATGATTCAGCCATTTGTCGACCAGTTCCCGTACGAGCTGTCCGGCTCGTTCTGTGGGGATGAGACGTATATTCGCGTGAAAGGACGCTGGCATTACCTGTTTTTTATGTTTGATGCCGTGAAAAAAGTGGTGTTGTCGTATCGCGTCTCGCCCCACCGGGATGCGTTGTCGGCCATCCGCGCCATCGATGACGTCCTGCGAAAGCTGCCGTCCATCCCGGACGATTTGTCGTTCGTCGTCGACGGCAATCCCATTTACCTGCTGGCGCAGCACTTTTTTGCCCAGCACGGGATTCCGTTTGACGTCCGCCAAGTGATCGGACTGACCAATGAGGATCCGGTGTCCGAAGAGTTCCGCGCGCTCAAACAAATCATCGAGCGATTCAACCGGACGTTTAAAGGCAACTATCGGCCGACTCACGGATTTGGCGCGGAAGAAGGCTCGGTCTCCTTTGTCACGCTGTTTGTGGCGTATTTCAACTTCCTGCGCCCGCACGGTGCACTCGAAGGCCGGGTTCCTGTCGTCATCCCGGAGCTCGCCGATCTGCCCCA
This sequence comes from Geobacillus sp. WSUCF-018B, assembly GCF_002809985.1. Taxonomy (NCBI): domain Bacteria; kingdom Bacillati; phylum Bacillota; class Bacilli; order Caryophanales; family Anoxybacillaceae; genus Geobacillus; species Geobacillus sp. WSUCF-018B. Next base: position 24,826 of record NZ_PIJF01000042.1, on the reverse strand, counting down.
TATGCCGGCCCGGTGGACGAAGCTGATCGCCATGGCTCAAGATTTCCTCCAACAAGAGGCAGCCTAACTTTTTTGTCCGCCGGAGCCCATGGATCAGAAGAACAGCCGGATTCGGCGAAGCGAACCCTTGACCAACCGAACCTCGTCAAAGGTAAAATTCGGTAAGGGCAAGGGCGGCTTTCCTATGCCCTCTTTTTTGTCCCCATCGCCCTTGACGTCCCTTTCACACCTTTGGCGGGTGTTGGTCAAGGGCGAATCCGGCTCCAAGGATGCCTTACGATGCTCCATGGGATGGCGGATGTGGAGTTTTCATAAAACTTTTGACGCTACCTAAGTTATTACCTCAATAGATTAATTAATCTTTGTAAAAACAGCGGGCCTCCACTCGGAAGCCCGCCTTTTTCCATTGTTTACACCGTCGGTTTTTCCGTTGTCACATACGTCCCAGCGATAAAATCGTGAATCGACCGTTTGTCTTCTCTTGCAGCTACCATAATCGCACTAATAATGAGACCAATGCCAAACGTGATAAAGTATACGAGTCCGCCAACAAACGAACGCAAAAACATCGTGCCGATGCCGACTTTGCCGCCATTCACTTTCGCAATCCGGATGCCAAGCATCCGCTTGCCGACCGTATATCCGTACCAAACAGCCGGAACGATTAATGCGTACAGGATGTTCGCTAACGATGTAAACCAGTTCGTTTCCCAACTGCCCGTGATCCAATAGCCGACAAGCGAAATTGGAATACCCACAACAATGGCGTCCAACAAATTCGCCAACAGCCGCTTCCAAAATCCAGCCGGATTCGTCACCGCCATATGCCTTCCCTCCTCGTGCCTTTTCTATATTGTATTCGCAATCAACGGTGTAATTGTCTTTATTTTAACCTAAATTGTGGAAAGGAATCTATACTATAGTTTGGTGTTTGCCGCCATCATTGGGCGGCAGGAGTGAATGCGTCTTTTCACGATCCGTAAAAAAGATAGCCCAAAAGGCCATTTTTGCAACCGAGACACAGTTGGCTGCCGCGCCGTTTCATACATAAAGGAGCTTGTGAAGCAGATCAAACGGCTTTTCTCCCGCTCAGCCAAGTTTGGCCACCACCGCCGAAAAATCGTCCGGAAGTGGCCCTTTTTGCGCAAAATGGCGGCGCAGATGGTCCAAAAGCACCTGCTCGTCCAATAAAATATGCGGCGTTAGCGCATCGCGGAACGCTTCAATCTTTTGCCGGACAGAGCCCGTTTCCCCTTCGATCGCCCCGTCGGAATACAACACAAGCGTCGCCCCCGGCTCGTAGCGCAACCGGCCGCTGTCGACAAAAAGGCGCGGAAGCAGCCCGATCGGCGCGCAGCCGCGGTCCAACTCCGCCACCGTTCCGTCCGGTTGGAACAAAAACCCCGGCGGATGGCCGGCTGATGCATATTCAATCATCCGTTCCTTGACATCCACAAGAACATACACGGCGGTGAAATAATACGTCATCCGCCCGTTTTCATGGTACAACTGGCGCATATGGCGGTTCAACTCGCGAAACACTTCCGTCGGAACGATCCCTTTGCGGATGACGCCGTTTAAGAGCGAGCGGACCGACATGCAAATGAGTGAAGCCGCTGCCCCATGACCCATCACATCCATTAAAAAAATGCCGTACCGCTGTTTGTCAATCGGATACCAGGCGTACATATCGCCACCCAGCTCCCGCGATGGGATGTACGTTCCGGCAATCTGGATTCCTTTGGCCGACAACGGCTTGCTCAACACGCGCTTTTGCACCTCGCGGGCCAGCCGCAAGTCATCTTTCATCGCTGCGATGTATCGGTTCTCATAAATTGGACCGGCAAATAAAAACAAGTAAAACGCGATTCCTCCATCATGGCCGGGCACAGCCCGCACCGTCGTCTGCCTGACATAGACCGAACCGTTTTTCCGCCGCCAGCGCACCCACCCCCTCCATTCTCCACTTTCCCCAGTTCCCGCTTGAATCACCTCATAAAGCCAGGCCTCGTAATAACCCGCGTAAAGCGTATGCAGCGGCTGACCGACAATCTCTACACCATGGCCAGTGATTTTTGTGAACGCCGGATTGACAAACTGAACGACAAACTGGCCATCGGTTACGAGCATCGCCTGTTCCATCGCTTTGTACACTTGTTCAGCGAGCTGCCGTTCATTCTCGTTTCGCTTTGCTTCTGTCAGATCAGCGACAACTCCGCTGACGAGCCTCACTTCCCCGAATTGGCCAAGCACAGGAAACGTCCGTTCAAGCACCCAGCGGACGGAGCCATCCCGCTGATTGATGATGCGATACGTTTGGGCACCCGCATCCGCCCCCGAAAGAAGCGACCATTTTCTTTCCGCCTTGGCGCGGTCATCCGGGTAGGACACTTTTGCCCATATGTCTTGATCGCGGTAAAAGTCGTCCGGAGGCAGGCCGTACAGCTGCTCGCATGATGACGAAATGAACAAGAGCCGCCTTTGTTCCGGCGCTGCGAGCCAATAGACATAGTCGCCCGGCCCAACAAACACATTCATTTTTTCTAAGCCGAGAAGCAGCTCCCGCCACGCGAGGTGGTCATAACGTTGAACATATTCCCAAAACCCATCCATCATAGAACGTCATTCTCCACTGAAATAATCCATGGCTTCCTTCTCTGTGGCAAATAGTTTGATAAACGAAGAAAATTTGACAATATGGAAAATTTCTGCAAGCGACCCTTCCACTCCGGCAATGACCAACTCTTTTTGTCGGGCTCTCGCCTCCATGACGCTGTCAGCGATGACACCGAGTCCGGCGCTGTTTATGTAGTTGACCCCCTCCATGTTGACGATCAATTGGTCCGCTCGTTTGTCCAGCAACCTCTCCAGCGCTTGACGGAATGATTCGACGTTGTTTAAGGTAATATCTTCTACCCATGTCAGCGTGCAAATTGCCCCTTGTTTTGTCTCCATCTTGTTTCCTCCAATGGTCACTCATTTTTTTGCATTTGCACATGCAAAACAAGACGTTGTTTCCTGCTCACTTCACGTATACATCATCGACGATATGGGTGATCAGCTGCAGCCCTCTGCCACGCGGCCCTGTGTTGACGACATCGGTTTGGGCTACGGAGAAGCATCCTCCTCGCTGTTTGACAATGATCATAAACTGTCTCGCATCAATTTTCCAAAATATCCTAAATGGCAGTTTTCTCGTTTTTTGACAATATTCATACGCATTCGTGCACGCTTCCTCTGTCGCGAGCCGAAGAAAAAGGCAATCGCGCGGCAAAAACCCCATTCTCTTCGCCAGTTCCTCGGTAATGTCCATCGCTTTTAAAATGTCCGCCGTTTTCATGATCGCCATCGTTCGGATCATGGTCCTGGGCTTCATCGGCATTCCCCTATCCTTGTTATGCTTATGCGCCGGCCAAAGCAGCATGGCAGCTTTTCCACTATCCCACGTTCCAGCGCTGGGGAAAACGAATTCGAATGCTATTTTTCTTCTTTATTGTTCCATCTATCGAAAAATAGTTCTTATTTACTACAACTCATTATAATACAAAATGGGGTTCATTCCAATTTCCTACATCCAAAAAAAAGACATCATGGCACCCATCGTCCAATGATGTCCCCTTAGCAGCGCTGCCGGCGGTGGTTTAGTTGATACACAAGGGCGATCAACTGCGACCGGTCATTGACGCCAATTTTTTGAAAAATGTTCGTAATATGATTTTTCACGGTATGGACGCTAATGAACAGCCGTTCTGAAATTTCGCGATTGCTGCAGCCTTGAATGAGCAGCTCCAATACATCCATCTCCCGGGCTGTCAACTGCTCGGACAACATGTCGATATTGACCGTCCCATCATTCTCACCGTGGGCCTTGCCGCTGATCATCATCGCCCCAATCGCGGCCAACGCCGTCATATACACTTCCGCCTCTTTCGCTTCCCTTTCTTTCTTTATATGAACGGCGAGAACGCCATAGCGGCCATCGCTGACGAAAAACGGCACTTCCATCACCGATTTGCCCTCGACATGAAGCAGCGCCGGCACCTCGCTTTTCGCCTTCTCGCCGTGACAGCCATAGCGACGGCAGACATCATCCCGATAACGAACAGCCATTTCTACGTCCATCGCTCCTTCGCGGACAACGGCTGTTTGGCCATCGCTAGACCATACCACGCAGACGAAATCGCCGTAAGCGAGCTCCGCGGCGAATTCGGCCATCATCCGGATGATGTCTTCCTCCTTCTGCACAACACGCATGGCCCGTCCAATTTCCACCAACATCGAAAGGCGCATCAAATGGCGGTCCATTTTCATATCGGCCTCTGTACATTTAGCCAGAAGCAGCCAATGTTGAACGAGGGCGGAGCCGACCGAACGAAGCGCCGCTGGCAGTGAAGAGGACGCCTCGCTGCCGATCATGATCCATCCTTCCACTGCTTTCCCGTACGTCGCCGGATACGCAATCATCGCTTTCGGACGGATGCCATGGCGAACAAAAAAGGAAAAGCGTGGATCCAAAGCGGCATCTTGAACGTAAACCGAACGAAGCGGCGGCTCCGAAGACGAAAGCGGCGGAAACAACGCATCGATCATCTTGCCGCGCAGCTTTCCGGCCTTTTCCCCGCTTGCCGCCGCCACCATCCATCCTCGCGGACATTTGGCGATATACAACGCCATATCGACGCGTTCATCGAACGCCCGCAACTCAAAAAGCAGCTTGTCCACGTCCGCTAGGGCAGAGCTGTCCGTGACCACTGCTTCGAGCCGTTTTCCGTATTCACAGCATTGTTGCTTGCGGCGCTCGCCGCTGATTAATTCCCCACATATGACCGCCATCTTTTCGATATCTTTTAACTTCGCTTCGACCGCCCGCGCCGGCAACGCCGCCGCCTGTTCGATCGCTGACGTCCATTCTCCAGTGTCCATCAGCGGTTGTTCGCAAATGAGCCATTTCGTTTCTTCCTCGATAAACACGCCCGCCCAAATCCAATATTCCGCCTTCTCATCGACAAACACCGGAGCAACGATGCTCTTCATGCCAAAACGCCCGACCGGCACGACCGATGGACGCTGCCATCCGTCCATGACAAGCTCCTGCGGGCAGAAAAACGATGGCGCTTCCCTTTCAGCGGCAAACAAAACGAGCTCCGCCAGCTCGGTCATATTCGATACTTTCGTCACGGGAGCGCCGTGATCATCGACGATCAGCATGCTCAACCCCGTCAATGCCGCGTATGCATCTTGAATATATTGCAACGATTCACAGATCACCACGCCTTCAACTCTCCTACAATACATTTTTATCCTTATCTATTATGGACAAACCATTTGCAAGAAATCAAGCATGAGCCCCCTCACAACAAAAATAAACCGGCGTGGGATCCCTACGGACGACCCACGCCGGAACGAATCTTTTGAAACGGACAAAGGGCGACAAGCGCAGACCATTCGGAGAAAAGGCGTCACCAGTCAATGCGCAATTCAAGGGTGGCGAGGCAATCAGCCAGCTGCCGCTTAATCTCCGCCAATGCAGCCTCCGTCTTGGCTTCTGCACGCAACACAAGAATCGGCTGCGTGTTCGACGGCCGCACCAACCCCCAGCCGTCTGGGAACTGGATGCGGGCGCCATCAACGTCAATAACCGGATAGCGGCCAGCGAACCGGTTTTTCACCGCGGCAATGGCAGCTGGTTTTTTCTCTTCCGGGCAAGCGACGCGCGTCTCCGGCGTCGCGGCGTACCGTGGCACATCGGCAAACCACTCGGACAGCCGGCGCTCATCGTGAGACAGTAATCGAAGCAGGCGCCCAGCGGCGTACAGCGCATCGTCATAGCCGTAAAACTCATCATTGAAGAACAAATGGCCCGACATTTCACCGGCAAATGGAATCTCCGGGCGGCGGCGCAGCGTCGCTTTGACGTGCGAGTGGCCGGTGCGATGGAAGAACGGTTTCCCGCCAAGCCGTTCAATTTCCTCAACAAGCGCCTGCGAGCATTTGACCTCAACCGGCGCCTCGGCTCCCGGATGACGCTCGAGAATCTCACGCCAGAACAAAATCATGAGCTGATCGCCCCAACGGATCGCACCCGTTTCATCCACGACTCCGATCCGGTCGCCGTCGCCGTCAAACGCAATGCCAAGATCGGCCTTCTCTTTGCGCACCGTTTCAATCAAATCCGTCAAGTTTTCCGGCACGACCGGGTCCGGATGATGGTTCGGAAACGTTGGATCGGATTCGCAGTAAAGCGGGATGACATCGCACCCCCACTCTTTGAGCACTTGTGGCGCAATGACCGATGGGGTGCCGTTGCCGCAGTCGACGACGACCTTCAGCTTGCGCGGACCGAGCTTAATTTTCTCCTTCAACATCTTGATATAGGCCGGAGCAAGGTCAAGCGTTTCCTCGCGCCCGCGCGCTGTTTCAGGACGCGGCTGTTCCTGGCTGAGCCGCTCCATCGCCCGCCGCAGCGCTTGGATGCGCTCGCCATAAATTGTCGTTTTTCCCATGGCGATTTTAAATCCGTTCTCATCCCCTGGGTTATGGCTGGCGGTGATGATCATGCCGCACGGGATGTTCGTATAGTGCAGGCTATAATAGAACATCGGCGTCGTCGAAAGTCCAATATCGACGACATCGCAGCCGCCATCGAGCAGCCCATCTTTGAGCGCCCGATGCAAGCCAGGCGATGACAGACGATTGTCATGACCGACAACCGCCCTCTTCTCTCCTTCCTTTTGCATCATGTCGGCAAAGGCCCGTCCGAGCCAATACGCAAACGGCTCGTCAAGCTCCTCGCCGGCGCGCCCGCGAATATCGTATTCCTTAAACACGTGTGCCGGCCATGCGAACGGTTTCGTTGTTGACGTATTCATCGACAACCACCTCCACCGAAATCGATTGAGCGATTGCTGCCGTTAATAAGTAAGATAGCGTCGACTCTGCCCCCCGATTCGGGTTCGGGCCGTTTGGACCAAGCCCATCACAACAGCTGCCATCGCTTCGGTCAGCCAATGGAACGCGGCCGTCATTGCTTCCATAAAACCACGCCAGGCAGCGGCGGACAACGTCGCGATACCGCTTATCTTCCGTCGCCCAATACGCCTCGCGCGCCGCCAGGGCGAGCTTCATCACATCAAGCGGCTGCTGATCCCAATCGGCGCGGTAGCGGCGGCTGCACCAGCCGCGGTTGCCGATCGGGCGAATGACGCCCGCCGGTCCGCTCATCTTCTCGATCAAAAAGTTGAGGCTTTCTTCCGCTGCCTTTCTGACCTCTTGTCTTGGCATGCGCCGGTACGCCATCCAAAGCGACCACGGCAACACCCCGTTGGCGTATGTCAGCTCCGGTTCGTACCAGCGCCAGCTGCCATCCGCGTGCGTTTCGTAGGCCTCAAGCAGCTGACGCTCAAACCGCCCCGCCAACGCGGCCAACTCCTTCTTGTCAACGCCGGGCACCCCCTCCTCTTTAAGCAACCCGCTGCACGCCGCCAGCCCCCAAGCGATGCCGCGCAGCGAGCGAAGCTCCCATGCCGCCGGCAACGCCCGCCTCAACATGTCCGCAGCCGCCTCGCGCCGCGCCGCGTCATCCAATTGCCTATACGCGATCGCCGCCGCCCAAAACGACCGCCCGAAGCAGTCGTCTGAGGGCGTCTCTTCCTCTTTCGTCCGATCGAAGAAAAAGTTGTTATGGAACGTCCCGTCATCGTTTTGCGCCCAAAGCAAAAAGGCCAAATATCGGTCAAGCAGACGATACAGCCGCTCCTTTGTTTCTTGATCGTCGAGCAACGCCAGCCACTCGAGGCACGCCCATATGGCGCGGGCGTTGTCATCGGTCGAATACCCTTCGCGCCGCCGCGGAATGCGGCCGAGGCTATGCTCGAGCAGCCCGGTGTCGTCAGTCATGCGCTCGAGATGGTCGAACTTAATGACTGACGAAGCCAACCGCCTTCACCTCCCCGCGTTTTGCGGCGCACACGCGCTCAAATAAGGCGACATGCTGTTCGCCGACGCGCGGCCAATGCGTGTTCGCCCCAATTTGGCGCACGGTTTCTTCCCAGCGTTTTAACGCCGCCTCATCGGCCAACAGCTGCCCAAGCCGCTCTTCCCATCGGGCGGTATCGCCATACGGCAACAGCAGCTCCTCGCAGCCCCGCAACAAATCGCGCGCATGCTCATACGGGGTCGAAACGACCGGACGGCCGACGCCGACCGCATAGGCGAGCGTGCCGCTTGTGATTTGCTGCATGCCCGGGTACGGGGTGATATACAAATCGCACGCCGTCAAATAATCAATCAGCTCTTCTTCGCTGAAATACCGGTCCTCCATGCGGACATGGCCGTCGAGTCCAAGCCGATGAATCAACGCTTTCAGTTCATCGCGGTACGCCTCGCCCTCCCGTTTTTTCACTTCCGGATGTGTTTGGCCGGCGATGACATACAACGTGTCCGGTACGCGGCGGATGACGCCTGGCAGCGCGGCGAGCACCGACTCGATTCCTTTGCCGCGGCTTAACAGTCCAAACGTCAACATCACTTTGCGGCCGCTAAACCCGAGGCGCCGGCGCAGCGATTCGCGGCTCTCGCAGCTCGGCCCCGGGGCGCCGTGCGGAATGTAGACGATTTTTCCTTCCGGCAGGCCAAACGCTTTGACCAAATACGGAATCGCCTGCCGGTTCATGACGATGATCGCATCGCTTGCCGCCGCGATTTTTTCTTGAATCGGGCGGTACGGCAGCGGCGGGTCGGCAAACACCGTATGGAACGTCGTCACAAGCGGTTTTTCTAGCGCGGCGATGAAATCAAGAATGTATTCCCCCGCCTCGCCGCCAAAAATGCCGAACTCATGCTGCAATAAAACGATGTCAATGTCGCTTTCATTCACCCGTTTGGCCATCTCGGCATAAGCGGCGCGGTTTTGCGCCGGAAGCGGCCAATACGCCGGGTTGTGGCGATAGGCGTCATCGCCGTCGCTTTCGTTGTACAACACGATGACGCGGTCGCCATCAGACGGGCCCCGGACGCCGTCAATGCTTTGTCGCAAATGTTCCGTAAACGTCGCCAGCCCGCACCGCCGCGGCGGGTACGTGCTGACGTAGGCAATTCGAATCATGCTTGCACCGCCTCCTTGAACTGATTAATAATCGAATCTTCGAACACTTCTCCCGCCGGCGTCACCGTCCGATAGCCGAAAATGCTGTTTTGCAACCGGCTGCGGTCGCGGATGACAGAGCGGTCCCAAACGATGGTTTGCGCGCAATGGACGCGGGCGCCGATTTGGCAGCGGTCACCGATGACCGCATTCGGGCCGATCACAGCCTGCGGTCCGATTTTCACATGGTCGCCGATGAGCACAGGCGGTACAAACAAGACGCCCGACCCAATCTCGACATGTTCGCCGACAAATACCCCTGGCTGGATTTCACGGCCTTTCAGCGGAACCGGAAACTCCCGGCTCAGCGCATCCCAATGCACTTGGCGGTAGCGGGCCGGCGTTCCCATATCGCGCCAGTATCCGTCACTGACGATGCCATAGACACCGACATTCCTTTCGATCAGCAGCGGGAATGTTTCACGCTCGATCGACACTTCCCGCTCCGCCGGGATATAGCGCATCACCTCTGGCTCCAAAATATACATGCCGGCGTTGATCCGGTTCGATGGCGCTTCTTCGCGGCGCGGCTTTTCGATAAAGCGCAAAATTCGCCCGCTGTCGTCTTGTTCTACTACCCCATAGGAAGAAGGATCGTCAACCTCCGTTAAGACGATGGTCGCAAGCCCGCCGTGTTGGCGGTGGAAATCAAGCAGGGGGATCAATTGCGGCAAGTGCACGATGTCGGCGTTAAACACAAGAAAACGTTCATTCAGAAAACGTTCGGCATTTTTAATCGCCCCGGCCGTTCCGAGCGGAGACGGCTCAAGCGCGTATGTAATGTTCACATTGAAACGTTTTCCGTCGCCGAAATAACGGCGGATCACGTGAGAGCAGTGATGGGCAGCGATGACAAATTCGTTGACTCCTTGGTCGCGAAGATGAATGATGAGGTGCTCAAGCCATGGCCGATTCGCAATCGGGGCCATCGGTTTGGGGATGTTTTCGGTCAATGGACGAAGACGTGTGCCTAATCCTCCTGCCAGCAACAATGCTTTCATTTCGTCATCCCTCCATACGATTTTTTTCACAAAACTAGACACGATTCTTGATGGATGAACGAGAAAATGAAAGTGATTCATAGATTGCTAGCACTCGGCTGTGATGGTTGCTAATAATAATATACATAATATTCCTTCTGTTGCGCAAGCGAAATGATTGTCGGATGGTGTCGATGAGGAATGATTGATGCTTGCAAATTTCAAAACTTTCATTTTCTCGTTCTTCTTTTTCTTTGCGGTATAATGAACATCGTTAATGCTATATATATGTGAGGGAGGAGGAGAATACGCCATGATTTCTTCATTTTTCCGTTACCGTGTCGGCATCGCCGGCGCCGGTGCGTTCGCTGAATTTTTAGCCGGCGCGCTCGCCCCGCTTCCTTCCTTTCAGCTTGCTGCCGTCGCCGGCCGAACGGACGCAAAGCGCCAGCGCGTCATCGACGCCTATCGCCGCCGTCAGCCGCAGGCGGGCGACGTGCGCGAATACCGCGAAGCTGAACAATTGATCGTTGACCCGCATGTTGACATCGTCATTCTCACCACCCCGCCGCATTTGCACGCCCCGCTTGCCGAGCGGGCGCTTGAGGAAGGAAAACATGTGCTGCTTGAAAAGCCAGGCGGCCTCACCGCCGAGGCGTTGCGGGCGAACATCCAGCTCGCCGCCCGCCAAAACCGGGCGTTGGCGGTCAATCTCGTCCTTCGCTACCACCCGCTCGCAGAAGCCGTCAAGCAACTCATCCACCGCGCGCTTCTTGGCCCAGTGGACTACGCAAGCCTTCACAACGCGGCTCACCGCGTCGCCAAAGGCCATTGGTTTTGGGACGAGCGGCGAAGCGGAGGCATTCTCATTGAACACGGCGTCCACTTTTTTGAAGTCGGCCGCGATTGGTTTGGCGAAGCGGTTTCCGCGCACGGATTCGCGCTTCAGGAAACAGACGGCACACGGCCGCGCGTCGGCGCTACGGTGATTCATGAAGGCAACGGACGGCGCATCCCCGTCCATTATTACCACGGCTTTACGATGGACCCTGCCGCTTCAGAATCGACGCACTGGGACATTCATACGAAACGCGGCCGCATCGTGCTTGACGGCTGGATTCCGACGCAGCTGTCCGTCTCCGGCCTCGTCACTGACGAGGAGGCAGCCTGCATTGACGCCTGGCTTGACGCCATCCCGACAAAGCCGTCGGCTGACGCTATCGAACAACTGCAGCAAGCGGCCGACCGGCTGTTGCCGCCCACGGAACCTTCAGCCGCTCCGCGCCGCCCATACGAGCGCACTGTGGTGCTCTCGGACCGCCACGGGTGGTACGAAGCGATCGCTCAAACGCGCTTTCTTGATTTTTGCCGTTTGATCGAGAACCCGAGCTGGCGCGTCCTCGTCACCGCCGAAGACGCCGCCGCCGACCTCTCCTTGGCCGAAACGTGCACCGTGACGGATAAAGCAGTCGACCCACTTGACATCCGCTAACTGCTGACACCAAAAGAGCCTGGTGCGGCCACATGGCAAACGGCCGCAACCAGGCTTTCTTCACCTCAATCGTCGATAGATCTCGGTCTCATCAGAACGTCCAAAACGCCCTTCTGCGCTTCCCCCTCAACCAACAACGCCTCAACAGTCGGAATGTCCGCCGGCGCCCACTCAAGCGAGCGCAATGCTTGAAGCGGCACCCACCGAAGCTCGGCATGCTCCCGCGCCCGCGGCTCTCCATCGACTAAGCGGGCTTCATACGTCCGCAAATGCACGATGGCGTGTTCATACTCATGGAACACATCAGCCAACAACTCACCGACCGAAATGGTGCAGCCAAGCTCCTCGCGAATTTCCCGAACTAAAGCCGCTTCTGGGCTTTCCCCTTCTTCCACTTTGCCTCCAGGGAACTCCCAAACGTTCGGCAGCGACATATTTGACCCTCGCAATGCGCATAAAACATCTCCCTGTTCATTGCAGATGACTGCCCCAACGACGTGGATAACCCGTTTCATTGCTGATCCGCCTTTCTCATCCATATGCGCTATTTTAGCAAAAACCGTCTTGTTTTCCAAAATAGTGGAACTCCCTTAGGCATTATGTTACCCTTAACAATGGATAAACAGAAGAAGGAAGGGATAGCGGATGATGAATTGATCAGCCTTGGTGTCGTGGGCGGCCACATATCAGAAAACTTAATCGACAGCGGTTATGTTCTCATCGTCTATAACCGGATAAAAACATGGAACCTTTTTACTAGACGCTGCGTATTCCCAGATGAGGAAGAAACTAATCAACAAGGGGGAGAATCGATTGTTCAAAAAACTGCTAAGCTCCATCGGCATCGGGTCCGCTACGGTCGATACGAAACTTTCCAAAGCGCAATACGCCCAAGGGGAAACGGTCGAAGGAGTCGTCGAGGTTCGCGGCGGCAGCGTCGAACAGCGCATTGATGAAATTTATCTAGCCTTAGTAACGACGTATATTCGCGAAATCGATGATAAGAAAGTCGAAGAAAAAGCCGTGCTCGCCCGATACAAAGTGTCTGACTCGATGACAATCGGGCCGAATGAAACAAAAACGATCCCGTTCCAATTCGCCTTGCCATACGACGTACCGGTCACGCTCGGCTCTTCCAAAGTGTGGCTGCAAACCGGCCTTGACATTAAAATGGCGCTTGATCCGCAAGACCGGGACTACCTCACCATCGAACCGCACCCGCTCGTCACAGCGTTTCTCGAGGCAGCCCGCCAGCTGGGATTCCGCCTCCGTGATGTGCAATGCGAACAAGCACCGCGCTATTGGCAACGGCGGCTGCCGTTTGTCCAAGAGTTTGAATTCAAGCCGGCAAGCGGACCGTTTAAAGGCCGACTTGACGAACTGGAGGCCATTTTCTTTGTCTCCGAGCATGGGGTTGAAGCCATTTTAGAGATTGACCGCAAAGCGCGCGGGTTTGCTGGATTGCTTTCCGAGGCGCTTGACATGGACGAAACACTCGTCCGTTTCACCTATGGGCCGAACGATATCGCATCGTTGCCGCAATTGCTGGCCAATGCCATTCGTCGACATAGCTGAACCGAAAAAGCAAAAGGGGCCATCGGCCTCTTTTGTCCCATAATGAAACAGGTCAACCACTTGACTCTCTCGCGAGTTTTACGCCATTACTGTTTTGACGAACATAGAGCTTTTTTGAGCGAGGAAAGCAGGGGGAACTTACACCGTCCATTTGACCATGAACAGTCCCAACTAACCGCCATGTGTCGCCATCTTGTTCAAAGACAAGGCACAAGCTCTGCCAATAATACTGACGTCTTCTTCACCGTTACAGAAAACTTATAAAACTTTTATAAAGCTCCTAGCCCCCTCCTCTCCCCCTCTAGAACAAATCCCCCTTCAATAGACAACCGTCTACCGAAAGGGGATGTTCAGCAACTCCAGCATCACCTTACTCTATTACGCTTTGACCGTCGTATCTTTATCTTTCGGTTTCGTAAAGGAGCGATACGCTTCAATGACGAGGAAGATACACAAGACAAACAAGATAAACCCACAAACCACAAGGAAAATATTTCCGTTTAAGAAATTCGTTCTCATGAAGACGAGCAATGCAGAAAGCGTCACAATAAACATAAAGATCATCGGGATGATCGTAAACCACGACTTCGTCCCTTTTTTTACAAGCCAGACGCTGACGGCCAGCAACGCCAACGCACCAAGCATTTGGTTAGCAGAACCGAACAGCGGCCATAAATCGCTCCACGTTCCCGAGAGCGCCAGCGCCGCCGCACCGACGACGATCACTCCTGTTGCTATATGAGGGTTGGCAAACGTCTTGGATCTTCCTTCCGCAAACTCTTGCACACCGTATCTCCCAAGCCGTGTCGCTGAATCTAACGTTGTCATGAGAAAAGCTGAAGCCGCCAGAGCGACAAAGGTCGTACCTGCTGCTTCTGGGATTCCGAAATGGCTCATAAAATACCCAAGACCGGCAGAGAAAGCCGGAATCGGCCCACCCAGCTCAACGAGTCGCTGTGTGAACTGCTCCGTCGTCAAATACGCTACCGAGCAGACAACAATCACCGCCAAAAATCCTTCAATCAACATCCCACCGTAGGCGATAAAACGGCCGCTTCGTTCGTTGTCGAGCTGCTTAGCTGTCGTGCCGCTCGCCACCAAGGAGTGGAAACCAGAAATCGCGCCGCAGGCAATCGTAATAAAGAGAATCGGGAACAACGGACCTAACTTCTCATTGTAAAAGCCGGTGAATCCGGCGAGCTGAAGCGTCGGATTCGCAAAAAGAATGCCGATAAACCCACCCAATATCATGCCATACAACAAATACGAGTTCAAATAATCACGCGGCTGCAAAAGCAACCAAACCGGCAACACGGACGCCATATAAGAATAAATGATCAGGAAAAACACCCAAAACGTCGCGCTCATTTTAATCGGGAACACCATGCCGATCCAAACGCAAGCAAACATGACAATGACACCAATGATGCTCGCCAACACAAAATTGACGCGCACTTGGTTGACAAAAAAGCCGAACAACATCGCGACGAGAATAAACAGTATGGAAGCAGTCGCTGCCGCCGGAACGTTGGCAAACGTATCGGCAACCAACACAATAAACACGCCAACAACAAGAATAATGGTCGCTGTAGAGAACGATAAAAACAAGGTTTGGCCGCGCTTGCCGATATACTCTTTAATGATCGTGCCGATCGACTGTGCCTTGTGTCGGATCGATGCTTGCAGCGAGGCATAGTCATGCACCCCGCCAAAGAAAATGCTTCCTAACACAATCCACAACACAGCCGGAATCCAACCGAATACCGCCGCGGAAATTGGACCGACAATCGGACCGCCGCCAGCGATCGTAGCGAAATGGTGTCCAAGCAAAACGGGCCGATTGGTGGAAACATAGTCCTTCCCGTCCGCCATCTCCACGGCCGGCGTCGTCCGGTTTGGATCCACGCCGAGCTTGCGGTCAAGATACTTGCCATACGTAAAATAAGCGACAATAAAGGCAATCGCTGAAATTAGCAATAAGGCCACCGCGCTCATAGGCTAATTTTATCCTCCCTCATTAGAGTTTCGATCGACTTGACAAAAGACCTTCCCTTCGGGTGAATATGCACGTTTTTTTGATTAGGATGGAGAATGGCGATATACGTCTCAATCCACCCATGCCAGCCGAATTTTAAAAACTTCACTTTTCGAAACCTCCTCACCTCCTTCAAAACCGCGTCATCGAGCTTGCCATCGGCAATAATCAGACCAAGCACAATCGTGGACATATGTTCTGTATGTTCTTGAATAAATTGATGCTTATAGTGATCAATGACATCCTGAAATCGCCTGACAAATGGTAACGAGACGGGTTCGTTTGCGACAGTCGCAAAAACAAGTTGTTGATTTTCCACGCCGTACACTTTCATCTTTTTTGTTACCATATACCGTTCGTCTCTCCGCTTGTAGTGGGCAATAAACGCGAGGGGGAAATCGCTGATTTGTTCATCGCGGTATACATCAAAATATAACGTGAATTTGTTCGCTAACTCATGGGCAAAACGGGTCAACCGATCTCCCACCATTCGTTCTCCCCCCTTTAAAAATATTTGAGCCCTTCCACCCGAATCGTTTTAAAAAAGGGTGGACCAGTCAGTTTCACCTTCAGATGGTTTTGTTTAAACTCCAGACCTTTTTCTATAAAACACGTAATCCCGTGTTGAACAATCTTTTTGTAAAGGTTTTCATTTTCAGGTTTCTGAAATTCAATCCACACTTCCGATGCCGGAACACAACAATGGTTCGCTTGGAACTTTGAAATGGTCAACACACTTCCTTTCTGCCTCAGCCATTCCCTGGCCTTATCATCGATGCAAATAGAGTAATCCATCATTCATCCCGCCCATCAGCATCTTATTGTTTTTTCTGTATATTCTATACAATTATATTATACATTAGTTTTATCTAAAAATATACCCCTTTTCTTTCCCCTATGCCAAGGAGTGATTTCATCGAAAACATGACGCAAAAATTAATGAGCAAACCTTGTTGTTTAGAGTTCTCCAAAACTAGTGGCTAACAAACAGCGATGGCGAGAGGGAGTAAAACGTTTGATACCCCCTTTTGGCGGCATTCTCAGCAGCGATACCGGGCGATTCAAAGGCGATATCCCCCTCTGCCGTCGATTCATAGCATTGGTAATATCCATGACGGTGCAAGGGAGGGAAGGGTTTAACAGCGGGGACACTGTTTCACGAGAGGGAAGTCATTCTCTTTCCCGCGATCGGCATACGTTTGGACATCAATGCTGAAGTCATGAAATGGTACCACGCCCCCCTCCTTGAAACGAATCGAAATCTCTGTCCGGAATCATTCACAAAAACTTAGCACATTCCTTCAGAAAAGGGGATAGGGCTTTCTGAAAGAATGTGCAAAAAGGAGGCTCAAAAGCCTTCCTCGGTCGTGATGCCGAGGTTGTCTTTGTGGATAAACTCGGTTTTCAGTTTTTTCACCAATTTCTGTGCTTCTTCATCTTCTACTTTCGCTTCGGCAAACGGCTTTTTGTTTTTTCAATCGCTTCATCGTTAATATCACACACCGACACGTCAATCCCTATAAAAAAGCCCGATTCCCTCTGGTTAAGGGAGCGAGCTTTTCCTCATGATGATTTCACAAGCAACGCACAGCACTCGACATGGGCCGTATGCGGAAACATGTCCACCGGCTGGACGGTTTTCAATGTATAGCCGAACGAGACTAGCTCCGTAATGTCTGACGCAAACGTCTCCGGATTGCACGAGACATACACAACCCGCTCCGGCCGCGCCCGGCCGATTTTGCGCATCACCTTCCCGCCCGCCCCCGAACGTGGAGGATCCAAAAGCAGCAGCTCCGGCCGCCCGAACTGTTCCAACACTTCATCAATCCCGCGTCTTGCATCCCGAGCCAAAAAGTACGTATTATCAATGCCGTTGTCTTTCGCGTTTCGTTTCGCCGACTCGATCGACGTTTCCACAATTTCAATGCCCGCCAACGCCTTCACCCGCTTGGCGAACGGCAAGGAAAACGTGCCAACCCCACAAAAGAGGTCAATCATTTTTTCGTGTGGCTGCGGGTTTCCCATTTCCAACGCTAGCTCGACCAATTTGGCCGCCTGCACCGGGTTCGTTTGGAAAAACGTATCAAACCAAAGACGGTAGCGGAACCCGCACAATTCATCGTAAATGAAATCCCGTCCGGCCAGCACGTGCGTTCGTTCCGCCTGGGTGCGGTCGGCCCACGCCCGATTCTCCAGCCAAAGCAAACTTTTCACGTCCGGGAGCGCCTTCGTGATCCGCTCCGTCAAATCAGCCGCCGCTTCTTTCAACTCCCCTTCCGGCGCCTCGGTCGCAAAGAGCGCCACCATCACCTCTCCTGTCGCAAACGACTCGCGCACCATGACGTGGCGAAGCAGCCCTTCGTGGGTATCTTTGTGATAACCAGGCAGCTGGTGATCGCGCGCCCAACGCGCCACCTCCATGGCAGCTTTAACGATCCGTTCACCGGCAATGAGGCATGTCTCCAACGAAATGACTTGCCGGAAGTTCCCTCGCTCGTGCAGTCCAAGCAACCCTTCCGGAGAAAACGTAAACTCCATTTTATTGCGGTAATGCCACGGATGTTCCATGCCAATCGTATCGCGGACAACGCCAGGGTCAAATCCGTGCTCTTTCAAGAGCGTCTTGACATGCTCCGTTTTATGGCGCAGCTGCCCTTCATAGCGCCAGTGCTGCCAGACACAGCCGCCGCAGCGGTCAAAGTGCGGACACGGCGGATCGAGCCGCTCTGGATGCCGCTCGATCACTTCTTCCACTCGGGCATGGGCCCTCCGGCGTTTCGGCCAATCGATCAAAACCCGCACCTTTTCACCAGGAAGCGTGGACGGAACAGTGAGTTTGAGCTTTTTTCTCCTCCCTTCTTCTTCCTGCCAAACGACCGCTTGTCCCGCTCCTTTTTTATCCAACTGATGAATGTCCGTAATGAACGATTGTTTTCCGCTGTCTGTCAATGGCTTTCCTCCTTCCGAGATGAACGATGTTGTCACCCTTTATGTATTGTACACGATCAGTGGACGAATCCAAAGCACCTTTCCGTCACGGCGTCAACCCCTCTTCTCTCCGGCGCGGCCTTTGGCGGGGATTTATCCCTTTCCGACCGGAAGCACGATTGATCCAAAACTGCCAGCACCAAAGTTGACTTTTCCTGAAGATATAACTATAATGGTTACAACGGTGGTGTTTTACGTGAAACAAATTAGCACACGATTTTCGATGGCCGTGCACATCCTTTGCTTGCTTGCGACCAGCCCGGCCGATTGCACCGGAGATTTCATCGCGCAGAGCGTCAATACAAACCCTGTCATCATCCGTCGAATTATGGGCATGTTAAAAAAAGCGGGGTTGGTTGACGTCCGCCCCGGAGTCGGCGGCGCTTCGCTACGCAAACCTCCCGACCAAATCACGCTGTTAGACGTGTATCGGGCCGTCCGTGTCGTGGAAACGGATCAACTGTTTCGCATCCATGAACATCCGAACATTCAGTGCCCGGTCGGGCGGAATATCGAGGCGGTTCTGCAAGCCGAACTGAAAGCGGCGCAGGCGGCCATGGAAGAGCGGCTTTCGCAAACGACGATCAGCCGGCTGATCGCTCAATTTCAATAATAAAAGCTCTTAACAGGGCTTTTATTTATACATCGGTTGTAACCAAACTGGTTATAACAAAACAAATGAGGAGGTCTAGGCGTATGAACATATTAGTCACCGGGGCAACCGGAAAATTAGGAACGAAAGTCGTCGAAACGCTGTTGAAATCCGTGCCGGCTCACCAGCTGGCCGTCAGCGTCCGCCAGCCGGAAAAAGCCGAACATCTTCGGGCCCGCGGAGTCGACGTTCGCCATGGCGATTTTGACCGCCCCGAAACGTTGGAGACAGCCTTTCAAGGGATTGACCGGCTGTTGATCATCTCCACCGACGGAGACAACGAAACAAGAATCCGCCAGCACACAAATGCCGTCAACGCCGCCCAACGCGCCCAAGTCGGATTCATTGCGTACACAAGCCTGGCGAATGCGAATGAAAGCCGGCTCGCCTTGGCCGAAGTGCATCGGGTGACGGAAGAAGCCATCGCAAACACCGGCATTCCGTACTCCTTTTTGCGCAACAACTGGTATTTGGAAAACGAAATCGGAACCGTTCAAGCCGTCCTCGCCGGGGCGCCTTGGGTGACATCAGCCGGGACAGGCAAAGTCGGCTGGGCCCTTCGCCAAGACTACGCCGAAGCCGCCGCTGCCGTCCTCGCCGGAGATGGCCATGAAAACACAATTTACGAACTTTCCGGCCCCCTCATGACCCAAGAAGAACTCGCCGCCGCCCTCGGCGCCGTCTTAGGCAAAGACGTGCCGGTGCAACAAGTCGACGATGCTGCCTATGCTGATATCATGAAAAAGGCTGGTTTGCCCGATCCGCTCGTGTCGTTTCTCGTGGACATTCAACGCGGCATCCGCGAAGGCTCCTTAGAAATCGAAAGCAACGACTTTGAAAAACTGCTCGGCAGACCGGTGACGCCGATTCACGACGCGCTGGCCCAACTTGTTCGTGACCTAAAGGGGACAACCCATTAATTTCCACAAAAACCGGCCCTGCGGCCGGTTTTTTTACGAAACAAACTTCCTCCCCCTCTCCCCTTTTCCATCTTCCCGACCGCCATCCCCGTCAGCTCATCAACCGTTTCGTCATCATCTCCTGTTTCCAACCTTTTTTTCAATATCTGCTTTGCCTAACAGGATTCCAAAGCGGCCATTCCCAGGATGCCGGACGCACAAAAACGGTGTCCCGAACGCAGCGGGACACCTCCAACTCTACAACGTATGATGGCTTATAACGCTTGTTCCTTCTTTTCGTCCACTCTCGTATACCCATTTTCCCAGAACGCCGCGTTCTTGATCCCGTATTTTGACGCATTGAATTCCGGATCCTTGCCTTGCTTCAGCTGCTCCTCATAATCTTTTAGCGCAATATAGGCCGGTTTAAACAACAACAAGATCGCGATCAAGTTGAGCCACACCATGATGCCAAGCCCGATGTCGCCCATCGCCCACGCCGTCGTCGCCGTTTTGACCGTTCCATAGAAAGTGGCGGCCAAAAAGATCACTTTGAGGGCAAAGAAGGCCGTCCCCCTCTTTTCACTGCGCACCAGATAAGCGAGGTTCGTCTCGGCAATATAGTAATAGGCGTACATCGTCGTAAACGCAAAGAAGAAAAGGGCAATCGCAATAAACGCCGAGCCAAACCCCGGGAAGAGGGTGTCCACCGCCGCTTGCGTATACCCTGCACCCGGTTCTACCCCTTCAAGGTTGACGACAATCGGCTCCCTGGTTTTTTCATTAATGACATTATACTGGTTAGTAAATAAAATCATCAGTGCCGTCGCCGTCACGACCAAGAACACGTCCAAATAAATCGAAAACGCCTGCACAAGCCCCTGCTTGGCCGGATGGGATACTTCCGCCGCCGCTGCCGGATGAGCGCCTGTCCCTTGACCAGCTTCATTGGCGTAAAGGCCGCGTTTGACGCCCCACATCACGGCCGATCCAAGAATTCCGCCAAACACTTGATCAGCGCCGAACGCGCTTTTGAAAATCAGGCCAAACACATCCGGGACTTTCTCAATATTCACCGCAATGATCGCAATCGCGACCAACAAATAGCCAACCGCCATAAACGGAACGACAATTTCCGCCGTTTTCGCGATCCGCTTCACTCCTCCAAAAATCGTAAAGCCAAGAACAGCGATCACGAAAATTCCCGTCACCAATTTCGGAATGCCAAACGCATTCGAAAAGCTGTCGGCAATCGAGTTTGCTTGAATTCCCGGCATCAGCACCGCCATCGAGAGAATGATCGCCGCGGCGATCACCACCGCAAACCATTTCCAGCCAAGGCCTTTTTCAATGTAGAACGCCGGACCGCCGCGGTACTGTCCATCTTGTTCCTCTTTATAAATTTGCGCCAGCGTCGACTCGACATACGCGGTCGCCGCTCCGATAAAGGTGATCACCCACATCCAAAAGACAGCGCCCGGCCCCCCGTACGCAATCCCCGTCGCCGTCCCTGCCACGTTCCCAACGCCAATGCGGCCGGACAACGACATCGTCAACGCCTGGAAAGAAGACACCCCGGCCTCAGAGCCCTTCCCCGTCGTCACAAGCCGGATCATCTCTTTCACGTGGCGGATTTGCAGGAAGCGGGTGCGAATGCTAAAATACAAACCACAACAGACAATAAAAGCAATTAAGAAAGGGCTCCACAGCCACCCGTTCACCGTTTCCACGAGCTTTTCAATCAATCCAATCCCTCCTATGCCAGCTGATTACTTTTGTTGTATAACACATAACCAAATAATATTATAAATACTACACACCTCTGTTTCAATAATTTTTTTATATATCATTCTTTTCTGCATTTTCTTTATATTTCCTGCGCTTGTCCTCGTGTAGAAAAATGAACGACTTTCTTCGCTTTTTTAAAAATAACTTTGAAGCCCAAAAATGATAGATGAGGCAAGACAGAGAAATCCGCCTCGAACGATCCCCTAATGCCAGTCCTTGAGGCCTTGAGCGCGAGCCCCATCTCCCCCAATGATCCCCATCTGAATCGCCGCAAACGCAAAGCCGAACACACAGAACAGCGTGTTCGGCTTTGGCTTTCCGTTACATATAACCGATGAGAAACACGACAAAACCGGCCAATCCGACCGATGCGACGAAGAGGCCAAAGGCGATCCGTTTGGCGGCTTTGCTCTTTTGGACAACACCATACACGAACAACACGATCGACATGATCAACAAAAGCAAAATGAGAGACGAAATGCTCACGTTCAGCGCTCCTTATCATGCACTGCCACTTGTGGTGAAGAGCCTATTCTTTAACTTTTAGCAATCGCATGCTGTTTAATGTTACGATTAATGTTGCTCCCATATCGGCAAATATCGCTAACCATAGCGTTAACCAACCAGGCACAATTAACAGTAATGACAATGCCTTAATCCCTAAAGAGAAAGTAATGTTTTGCTTAATAATCGCTAAAGCTTTGCGGCTCAATTTAATCGTATATGGCAATTTGCTTAAATCATCAGACATTAAGACAATATCGGCTGTTTCTAAGGCTGTATCGGTTCCAGCACCACCCATTGCCACACCAACGGTTGAAGCTGCAAGAGCTGGTGCATCGTTCACACCATCTCCAACCATCGCAACACTTCGATACTTGTCGCGAAGCTCTTTGATGAAATTCAGTTTATCTTCTGGAAGTAAATCGGCTTTAATATCGGAAACGCCGACTTGTTTTCCGATGGCTTCGGCTGTTCTTTGGTTATCCCCTGTCAACATTACCGTTTTTTCAATACCGACTTGATGAAGTTTTCGAATAACCTCTTTGGATGATTCTCTTATTTCGTCTGCCACGGCAATTAACGCCAGAATTTCTTTTTCCGTCCCTAATATCATGACCGTTTTCCCTTGTGTTTGAAGGGTTGTAATTTGTTCTTTTATTTCTGATTGGATGCCATTTGGAAGAAGTTCTTCAAAAAGACCTGGACTTCCGACATAATACATTGCGTTATTTACTTTGGCTTTGACCCCTTTACCTGTAATGGATTGGAATTCTTCAACCGATACATCATTAAAATTCAATCCATCTTCTTCTGCTTTTCTTATAATGGCGGAAGCAAGTGGATGTTGTGAGCCTTTTTCAATGGCTGCTGTAATGGTCATTAGTTCATTTTCATCGCCCTTATAAGTGACCACATCGGTGACGGAAGGAACACCTTTTGTTAATGTTCCTGTTTTATCAAAAGCAATCACTTTTAAGTTTCCTGCTTCCTCTAAATAAATACCACCTTTAATTAACACACCGTTTTTCGCTGCATTTCCAATGGCAGTTACAATCGAAACAGGCGTGGAAATAACCAACGCACACGGACAACCAACCACTAATACAGCTAGACCTCGATAAATCCATTCGCTCCAATCAGCACCCATAAATAATGGAGGAATAACGGCTAGTAAAAGAGCAAAAATGATAATGGCTGGTGTATAGTATTTGGCAAAACGATCTACAAACGCTTGAGAAGGTGCTCGTTCTGCTTGAGCTTCTTCCACTAAATGGATGATTTTCGAAAGAGTTGTATCTTCCACTCGTTTTGTCACTTTTACTTCCAATAACCCTTCTTCATTCAATGTTCCTGCAAAGACTTCATCACCGACTGTTTTGGTTACTGGAACACTTTCTCCCGTAATGGCAGCCTGATTTAATGTAGATGTACCCTTGATGACGATTCCATCCATCGCTAATTTCTGACCAGGCTTTACGATCATAATATCTCCGACTTGAATATCGTCAACAGGGACCATCATTTCTTCATTTCCGCGACGAATTAATGCTTCTTTTGGAGCAATATCCATCAACGATTCAATGGATTGACGAGCTTTATCCATGGAATAACGCTCTAAGGCTTCGCTAATGGCGAATAGAATAACAACCGTTGCACCTTCTCCCCATTCACCAATCGCTGCAGCTCCTAAAATCGCCACTGTCATCAGCGTATTCATATCAAAATTCAATCGAACTAGGTTTTTGAAACCTTTTATAAATAACGAATATCCACCGATTAAAATTGCTGCAGCATATCCAATTGTCGCAAAGATATGCTCTTCTCCGTATTGCTTCCCTAAAAACCAACTGATCACAAGCAAAACGGCGGAAATATACACTTTAATGTTCTCTTTTTGCTTCCAAAAAGGTTCACGCTTGACTGATTTTTCTTTATCTTCCCGAACCTTTAAGTTTTCAAAAGCTCCTGCTTTTTCTAATTCTTCGATGGTTGTTGTACCCCAAACGGTAATTTTAGATGCTCCAAAGTTTACTTTAGCATCTTGAACACCTGGCAATGATTTTACATTATTTTCAAACTTTGCCGCACAGTTTGCACAAGTAAATCCTTGAACACGGTAGGTTTTCGCTTCTGATTTAGATAATTTTGCTTGTTGTTCAGACACAGACTTTCACCTCTTTCTCATGTACTAACGCAATCATGATTAACTGCTTAATATGGTCATCATCCAGCGAATAAAATGCTAGCTTTCCTTCTTTTCGATACTTTACAATCCCTTGTTTATAAAGGGTGCGTAAATGATGGGAAGTGGTTGCAACAGAAGCCCCAATGATATTGGCAATATCACATACACATAACTCTTTATCTTGGCAAAGTGAATAGACAATTTTTGCCCTATTTTCATCTGCCAGTGCTTTAAACAACAGGACAACACTGGATATATCTTCTTTTTGCAATTCCCCTTGTATTCGATTGACTTTTTCTTCGTCATAACAATAAATTTCACATTTATCTTTCTTACTCATTCATTATCCCCCTTTCATATTCAAATTTCCGTTCGAATATATTATACCCCATTTCTTTTATTATTCAAGTATTTATTTGAATTAAAAACTGTAGATGAGCATTTTTCATTACAATAATTTCCATGGTTAGAGAGACAAACAGGATACCCCTTACGCGATACGGAGCTGTTTTTTGATCACATCAATGGGAATATCTTGCTTTGCAGCGTCATAAATGAACTCGACGACGCTGTGGTCTTTCCG